>CAZIGS010000008.1:0-15510 GCA_964538645.1 uncultured Rickettsiaceae bacterium | reverse complement strand
TCACCCCAATAGGTACCATGTTCATTCCTTCGTCCAATATATATATCTCCGTGTTTGAGATGGTATGAGATTTAACTACTTTAATTGAATCGTGGCCCCAAGTAAGCTGTTGATATAATATACCTGTAACTTCCGTTGAGCCATATCTGTTATATAAATTCTTAGCTATCATTTGTTTTGAAAAATTTTCTATCAAAGAACGAGAAAATGATTCCCCGCTAATTTCAAAATGACTTATATCTTGTAGTTTCGGAACCAAAGTTTGGTAATTATCTAAAATAATTTCTAGAACTGAAGGAATAAAACCTATCCTATTAATTTTATATTTATCAACATTCTCTATGAAAAAAGGGATATCTTTTTCACTTTCATGATCATGGACAAACAAGGTTAAACCTTGCAGTAAATATCCAAATATTTCCCATACAGCATCGACAAAAGCCACATTGGCATGAAAACTTCCAGTTATATCATTATTATACGGAAAATAATTCCAAAAAGATTTAATACGGTTAATCACACCTATATGAGAACATAATACAGCTTTGGGCAAACCAGTAGAACCAGAAGTATAAATAATATAAGCAAGGTTAGTAGGATGAATACTTAAGCTTAAATTGTTTTCACTATATTTACTAAAATCGTCTTTATCTATTATAATTACAGTACCATTATAATCTGCAAATACGCTAGCCAATGTCTCATATATAGAATTTTGTATAATCACAACTTTAGGGTTACTGTCTTTAATTGTCCATAATATACGATTATGAGGAATGTTAGGATCAATAGGAATATATGCACCTCCAGATTTTAAAACTCCTAAAATAGCCTGAATATATTCAACCGATCTTTTTAAAATTATAGCTACTGGTATTTCTTGCTTCACCCCTACAGTTTGAAGATAATGTCCTAACTGATTGGAACTAATATTTAATTCTTCATATGTTAGTTTTTTGTTTTTTGAAATTACTGCAGTTTTATCAGCAAATTCTTTTGCTTTAACTTCAAAAATTTCTGAAATTGAATTATATTTTAGGTTAGCATATGACATATCATTACCTTTATTTCAAAAGCATAAGTTTTTAAATTTGCATTATAAAATCTGCAAATGTTACCAATATTTTTCTTTTTCCTTTATATGAGTATCTTCCATGCAAGGTAAGAATATTATCTATCATTAACAAATCACCTTTTTGCCATTCAAAACTCACAGACTCTTGAATTACGAGTTTTCTAATAAAATCAAGATCTTCGAGTGCTATAGGACTATTATCTTCATAATAACAATTATGATAAAAGTCTTTTTCATCTAATATAGCATACATTGATTCAAATGTTGTTTTATCTAAACTTGAAGGATGCCATTGATCTGCTTGAGAAAAAAATACTGTCTCAGATGTAATAGGATGTCTTATTATTGGGGCTACAATTTCTTCTATTTTTATTCCTCCATCATCTTTCCAATAAAAATCTGCCTTAATTTTGCTAAGATATCTTTCCACCTCTTTTTTACTCTCTGTCTCAAAACATTCCTGCCAGGATTTACCTATGCCATATCCAGAATGTAAATTCATAACATATTTTAATTTCTTTTTAGAGAACTTTTCTAATATATCTTGTTTCATTAGCTTATAAAGCTTCCGGCCATCTGCTATAGGAGTAGCACCACCAATTTCAGGGGCTGTATCACAAAAAAAGAACCCCAGAGAAGGCCTCGAATTAGAAAAAGATTTTTCATTATGTAAAGGAATATCATACTCACTAGGATAGCTAGTGGAAGTGTATATATTAGCTAATATTTTCTCTCTAGGAGAATCTCCCCCTTCATACCCACCAATTTTAGGAACTATTGTTTCCACAGTTTTTTTAAAGTCATATACATCTTTCAAGTCCCAATCTCGAAATAAAATTCCACCATAACAATATAGTTTTTGAAAAACTTCTTTTATATTATTTTGTAACCAATTACACAGTTCTTCCAAATTAGAATTAGAAATATTACTAGGCGTAATTACTAAAGGTAGTACTTGGTTATTAAAGTGAGCTATATTGACCATTCGAAATTATACCATTTTATATTTTCTAAGAAAAAGAATTTTGTTCTATTTTTATAGCGGATTCTACTACTCTATTAGCCAAAATATTCATTGGATCTATTAAATTCATATCCGGAAACTCCTGCTGCTTCATAGACATAGATAGCTCTGTACATCCAAGTATAACATTACTTACTTCTTTCATTTTAAAGTAATCTAAAGCTTTTTTTAATTTTATAAAAACGTAATTATAATCATTTTTTAGAAGAGTTATAATTTCCTGTCCTTTACCTTTAATATTATAAATAACATCATGAACATCTTGTGCTAAATCATTATCTAACATAACCACTTCTATCCCATAATTAGCTAATATATTATGATATAATTTTAACCTACCAACTCCTAATGTTGAAAGCAAACCAATTTTGGTTATTTCTTTACAAGATTTATTTATTGTATTAGCAGTTTCTTTTATCATATTTATAATAGGAATTTTTGTGTGTTGTTGTATTTCATCATAATAAATATGAGCTGCATTGCATGGCATTGCCACTATAGAAACTTTTGCATGTTCTAACAATTTAAGGCTTTTTTTCAAGTATGATACTGGAGATTTACCATTCTCAAAGAAAGCTTCATGTCTATCTGGAATTTGAGAATTATTATCAATTAACACTCTATAATAATCTTGATCCCTACTTACTTTTAAATGCTTATGCATAGCATGAAGTAACTCAATTTGGAAAGTAATGGTAGCCTCAGGCCCCATGCCTCCAATTACTCCAATAATTGGTTTATCTATTTGCTGATACAACACCATATTTTATTTTCTAATATCCTAAATAATTTTTATTCAAATAGGAGAATATAAATTATATTAAATCCTGTTCTTTCAAATCTTTTGGGCGCATATCTATCCATACTTCTTTAATATAATTTAGACAATCTTCTTTTATCCCCTTTTTCCCTTCAATACTCCATCCATATGGAATTTCTTTATATGATGGCCATATTGAATATTGCCCTTCAATATTTACTACTACATTATATTCATCAAAGTTACTTTCTTGTTCCATATATTACCTATTAAATTAATGAAAAACTTTTAAAGATGTGTTAAGCTGTATTCTTTGTTCGGATTTATCTAATCTTATGAATCCATATTCTACATATCTGGCAAAATTATATATTTCCTCTTTATTATCTAAATCTATATCAAACTTATCCGAATGATATATACAAATTTCATGATGCTGTTTTAATAAATTAGGATTGTTAAAATAAAAATTATTTACTGCCTCATAATAAATTCCTGCAGGAATATTTTTACCAAATCCAGCGCCTTCATTCATCCCAGTCTTTGGTCTGTTTACAACATATTCTGGTAATTTATGTTTAAATAAGGTTCTTAAAGCCCATTTATCAACATTTTTATTAATTCTAAAATTTGAAGGTAGAGTCAAAGCATGGCTAATTAAGTTGATATCCATATAAGGTACTCTAGCTTCAATTGTTGTATACATTGATGCCCGATCAGCCATTTGTAAATAGGAAAGATGCAAATCTAATAATGATTCTCTTATTTTATCATCACGCATGTTTTCTGGTAACTCTTTGAAGTAATCATATCCTCCAAATAATTCATCTGAACCTTCACCATTTAACAAATATTTATACCCTTTTTTTCTTACTTCTTTACATAAAAAATGATAACTAATAGCATTACGCACTAAAACTGGTTCATATGATTCTGTGAGATATACTCCATATTTTAAATAGAATTCCTGCAATTCTTCCTTGGAAGGAGAAACAACAATATGCTCAATTTCTAAATCGCTACATAATTTTTTAGCAAATTCTAAATCTGAGGAATATTGACTAGTATTAGTAAAAGTAAATGCTTGAACATTAGCACCTAACTGTTTTGCTAAATATACTATTATAGAGCTATCTATTCCTCCACTGAGCAAACATGCTAATTTATTATCTGTTGAAACTATCCTTTTATTTATTGATTCAAGTAGCAAGTGGTATAGTTTGTCGAGCAATATATTATCTCGATTTTTCTTATCTATTGTATATTCCGGTACTGTATAGTAGTTTTTGATATTGCCATTAACCAGCATATGACCTGGTTCTAAAGAATATATTTTTTCTAGAAATAAATTATCACTAAAAGCTTTTAGTTCTGAAGCAAAAAACAGTGAATTATCATTCTTGCCAAAATACAAAGGCTTTATACCTATATGATCTCTTGCGAGTATATATTTCTCGTTTAAAGTATCTATAATACAAAATGCAAATTTGCCTTCTATATGTTTAACTAGATCTTCACCCCAGTATAGGTAACTGTTTAATATAACTTCGGTATCACAATTACTTCTGAAATTATAATATTTTTCAAGTTTGAGCTTTAATTCTTTATGATTATAAATTTCACCATTTAAAATACAAAATACCTTATTTTCTGAGGAAAAAGGTTGTTGTCCGTTTAATTCATCTACTATTGCTAGCCTGTTAGTACCTATAGCATATTTATCTGAGTATATACATTCTTTTTGATATTTCTCTTCTCCTCTGTGGCTTATTCTACTGAGCATCTTAGTCAGCATTTGCAGAGAATCCTCAGCAGATCCTATAATTCCGGCTATTCCGCACATACTATCTCTTTTATATTATAATAAAAAAAAATTTACATTTAAACTTCAGTATTTTTTAAATTCACGTTTAAATAATTATCCATTCTTTTTTCCCGAAAAGTCTTTCTGACTTTATTCCATTTTTTATGCATTCTGACACCAATTTGTTGGACTCAACAATTTGAGGAGAATCTTCTGAATATTTTAGGGCCATTATATAATTAAGCCATGGTTCTTGCCCCATTGCATAAATATAAACTTCATTACATTTTAATTTTTGTACAATTGACCATGCTTGCTCAAAATTTGATCCTGATAGTGTTCTATTATCATTATAAGATCTTTTTAACTGCTGAGTAAGAAGAGGGCCATACATCCATGTTAGAGGGGCTCCATCGCATTCCATGCCAAGAAAAAGCATGTCAATTGGCCCTAAGAATTGTACTAAATAGTCGTAAAGATGTGGATCTGGGTTGTTAGAATCCGCAGCAAACATAATATTTTTATTACCTAAATTTAGGCAGTAAGATAATTTGGTATGAATGTTGAGGTTAGCATGTTCTCCTAAAAATGGTAGAGCTATTATTTTTCCGTCTTCTAATTCTATTACTTCCATTTCTTTCAATTCAATAAGAGAATTAAATCCCGTGTATTGTAATATAAGTTTCATCGAAGGATCTTGTAAAGCTCCTCCACAATTACTAGGAAATATTATGGTACCAATTTTATGTCTAAGTTGTATTAGAGTTTCAAACATAAAATGATCTTGATGATTATGTGTGATTATAACATAATCAATATAGTCTGGAAGATCCGCCAATGTATAGCGTGAAACTGAATTATCATCTGTTAAGTAACTGATCACTGGATCAAATAATATAGATACGGATTTTGTTTGTACAAGTATACAAGCATGACCAAAGTATCTTATTCGTACTCCATCTTGTGTATATTCTCTATCTTCTTTTAGTTTAGGGGGAATATCTGTAAAAAATGACTTAAAAATACTTTCTTTTTCCTTAGGAATTTTCAAACTTTCTTGAATCTCTTTAATATCACCTGGAAATTCTCTCATTTTAAATAATTTATCTAAAATCGGATTAGAAAAAGCTGTATTTATATTTATACCTTCTTCAAGTACTCGAGGAGTACTTAAAATAAATTTTCTAAAATCTGAATTAATCTCTGAAAGTACAATAGTTTGATAATTAGAAGAATAATATCTTTTATATATCAATGGTTCTATTAAACGAATTGAAGGATGATTATTCAAGTCATATACAAGTTCAACTAATCCTCGTAAAGAGTCAGGAATTTTGGAATACACATCTTCAAGAGAATCCCCTTGACATTCTGACTGTAAAAATATATCTAGCTTTTTTAAAGAATCATTCAGTATTATAAGATCTTCACAATCTTTTTTTGTTTGCGAGATTAAATTTTTAATCTCTTCAACTTTCTTTCCGTCTAAATCTATAAAAGGACCACCTAATAATTCTGGATCTTTTACAGCTTGAGCATGAATCTGTGGGTTTTGTACATATGATTGCATGATCTTCAGATGCCTTTCTACGATATTGCATGATGCAGTAGATGGAGGAATTAAATATGGCCATGCATACCATCCCCATATTAATGGCTCCATTTTAATGTTAGGCCTTAAGTATAAATTACCCATAAATTTTGAGTCCCTTGTTCTGGTTGGTATATATTCACCAACCTATTAGTTTATTTTCGATTGATTAAACAAATTTGTATCATGAATAAATTTATAGTACAAGCAAGATTTTCAATTGAATTAAATTTTGTGTATAACCTCAAATATAGGATGATTGTTATTACTAAAGTACTCTATTATTTTCGGAATTGCCTTTAATCCGTTATCACCATTTGTGAAAATAATTATTGCATTTCCCCCTGAAGAAGCAGCTACATAACTTTTGAAACCTTTAGTATCGCCCCATTGCCAAAATAATGTATCTTTATTAATTATTTGTAATCCCCATCCAAGTCCCCAAAAAATTGAATCACTAATTTTATGTAAAGGGTTGGCTTTATCATATATTATAATTTTTTGAGATAATATGTTATTGATTACTTCATTTTCAGAAAGAATTTGTTGCATAAACTTAGTATAATCTAGAATAGTCGTATGTAATGTGTATGCTACATTCGATAAAAACTTATTGCGAACTTTTACAGGTTTGCATTCAATATCATGACCAAAAGCTTTTGTATGTTTATAATTCTTATTCCACATGTAGCTACTATCAGTCATTCCAAGTGGTAAAAAAACATTTTGTATCATGTATTTTTCAATTGGTTGAGATAAAATTTTTTCCACTGTTTTTTGTAGATATAAAAATCCTTCACCAGAATAACTAAATCTTTCTCCAGGTTGATTGAGTATTTTTAATGCTTGATTTTTAGGTCTCCAATTCGGAAATCCCGTTGTGTGATTTAGTATCATTCTTGCTGTAATATTTCTTATCCTTGTATCATCTTCTATATAATCATATCCAAGATAGTATGATAATGGCATATCAAGGTCTAATAATTTTCTTTCTATCAATTTAAAACACCCATAGCCAAAAACTGTTTTACTCAGCGATGAAGCTTCAAATATAGTATTTTTAGTGATAACTGCTCCAGTATAAGAATTTTTAATGCCTATTGTACTACAAGACTTTATTTTTCTATTTTGAATTATAGTAAATGCTATTCCAGGAACTCTATATTCATCAATTATTTCTTTTATTTTGTGGTTAAGGTTTTTCATCATAATAAAATCATTTAATTTTTAACGATAATGTTATTAATTAGTATATAGCTTAACATGACAAAAAATGTAGATATAATTAATATTAAATTATAGCTTATTGTAAATAATACTCCCATTGTTATTCCACAAATCAAGGTAGATAAAGAAGAGATTTGCCCCTCTCCTCCCATACATTTACCTTGATCTGCTTTATCTAATTTCCTTGCAAATATATTAGTGAAACCTATTTTAATAAAGGGCATTAAAATAAAAAATATTACAGCATTTATTTTTGCGCAATATTCATTTATTGATATGTCGGATATAGTAATGTTGCACAATATTCTTGAAGTAAATAGTATAAATACAATCGATAAAGATATAACTATTAACTTATCAGTACAAATATGCTTATTAATTATAGGATATAGAAGATATATGCTCGAAATCATCAAGAATGAACAAAAAGTAAAAAAGAGACCTAACTCCTTAGGTGGGTAATCAAAAGCAACAGTAAAAAATAGCGCCAAAGATTGATTATATAATCTAATTCCTATTTCTGCAGCTAAAAAACTTAGAGCAATAAAGCGAGTGTTTTTATTATAAAATAGATAACCTAATACTGTAATTCCCAATTTGATTTTTGCAAATAAATTATGTATGAAAATTATATTGTTTGTTATGGTTTTTACATTGATATTTTGCGAATAACTGCGATACGACGGTTGTATTTTATCAATATTTATCTCCTCATCTTTAAAAGTTTTAAGGTTATATAATACTAATAATAAATTAATAACTCCTAAAATAAAAGCAAAAATAAAAGGTATAGCCAAAGAATTACAGTCATAAATATCTACAATAAAGACATATAATCCAGGGCCCACAACAAAACCACAAAGAATTGCAATATTTGATAAACTAAAGTATGAAACTCTCTCTGAATCGTCACTGCTAACGTAACTTAGTAGAGCATTTCCAATGGCATATGTACCAGATAAAAATCCTATAATAAACCTGCTAAATAAAAAAAGCTCTATATTCTTATTTATAACTGAAATAGCGCTTAATAAATAACAAAAAATAATAGCTACCAACCCAAAAATTATAGTTCTACGATATCCATATTTATCAGCTAGACCTCCAAATATTGGCATTCCGAATATTTTCCCTATAGCGCATAATATTATTGGAAAACTATATAATATTTCCTTACTAAAATAGCTATTTTCAATTCCAAAACCTAATTCCATATTTATAAACAATGTAGGTAGTACAGGAAAAATTATACCCCCTCCCAATTCATCTATAAACAACATTAAGCAAATACTGTACACAAGCCTTTTTTTATACATAATACTCTATCACTGACAATGCAACTTATCAAAATTTATATATTTAACAGAAGATTTTTGTGCCATAGCCACTGCTCCTATATAGTATGGTAGTAAATTTTCTAATGGTTTTATTATACTTATAGGATAATTATTAGCTGGACCTTCGACATAACCAAAATCATCACTAACATGTGTTAAAAAAAGGGGATAAGATAACCCAATACCTAATCTTTTCAAATGAGACTCTTTATAATTCCATAATCTATAAAATTGCTTTAATTTTTCAGGTTGGACTAACCCCGCAAGAGAGTAAATCTCATCAATATTAAATATATTCGGGTCATGAAATAGTTCTGCTGCTACATTATTATTTATATACTCTACATCAACACCTATTGGTAATTTATAAGAAATTGCAACTACAATAATATCTTTAGAATGAGATATATTAAATTCTAATAAGTCCTTATTCATATAATCAATTATTTTCGGTTTACCATATTTGTTATGGCTAAACTCAATTTTTTGTGGGTTTAACATTAAATATTGGCCTAAAATAGTTCTAATTGAATATCTTGTTTGTCCATACAGAAATCTGTCCTCTTCAAACCTAAACTCTTTCATTGTATATCTTTCATGATCACTTATCATTTTTAATATTTTACCATAAGGTAAGTTCTTATTTCTTTTAAGGATATAGACATGTATTTCCGAATTATTTTTTAATGCATCAATTAATGACACTTTGTATTCCTCAAGTTAATTCAAAAATTGTCTGAGATCAAACTTAGTTCTCGATAAATGGTAGATCTTCCGATTTGTAACTGTTTAGCAGCATTAGTAGGAGAAATACCAGATTTAATTAGTCTTAAAGCAGAGTCAAGTTTTTCTTTATCAAGTATTGGTCGGCCTAATTTTTTACCTTTTATACGTGCTGAGTTTATTCCATCTCTTGTACGTTCAGATATAAGACGTCTTTCAAAATGTGCAATGGCTCCAAATACATGAAATATCAACTCCCCTGCTGCAGATGAAGTATCTATTTTTTCTTCCAATGACATAAGGTTTATTTTGTTTTGCTTAAATCTTTCAACAGTTTCCAGTAGTTCTTTTAGGCTTCTACCAAGCCTATCAAGACGTACTACACATACTGTATCGTTTGGTCTTGCATAATTGATCAGCTCTTCAAGTCCAGGCCTTTGAAATAATTTACCACTTATTATATCAGTAAAAATTTTGATTGAGCTGGCTTCTTTTAATCTTATTATCTGAGAATCTAATTCTTGGCTTTCTGTTGAAACTCTAGCATATCCTAAAATATCTGACATTTTTTACTTACTCATTTATTTATTACTATCAGTTGCTATTGTTAGTTATGACAAGTTATTTTTAAAAATACTTATCTATTATTTGGTTCACTATACTTTAGTCTATAAAACGGCCGTTTTATAGACTGATCAAGATTTGCAAATTTTATCTTGTTAACTAGTCTATAAAATACGTCCCAAAATATATTTTGTCCATAAATATTTTTGAATATTTTATAGACAATTTATTACTTTTAATCTAGTTTATTTAGACTTAAATATTATTACTCTCAATATTAATTATTAATATTTTGACATTTGTAGGATTATGCCATTATTCAAAATTTTATCAAAAGAAGAAATTAAAGAATTTGATACACCAACTGAATTCACTTTATCAGAAAAAGAAAAACATTTTACTATGCACCATCAAATTAATGACATAGTTGAAAATCTTCCACAACTTAAAAACAAAGTTATATTTATAATACTCTATGGGTATTTTAAAGTGCACAAAAAATTTATCTCTGTTGAGAAATTTTATAAAGGAGATATAAAATATATTTTAAGCCTACTTACTGGTGATGAAAATAAAAAACTTACCTTTGCTAGCTATTCTCAAAGCTCAATTTGGCGATACAAAAAACTCATTGCTGATATTTTTGGCCATAGCTTATTTGCTGAATTTGATAAGGATATTATTGAATCTAAGATAATACCGCAAGTAAAGCAGCAAATAAGGCCCAGACAGATTTTTACTTCTTTACTTGAAATACTAGATAAGAGCAAAGTAGAAATACCTATTTATACTTCTCTTCATACACTTATTGTTAAATGCTATAACGATAATGAGGAATGCATTTTATCAAAGTTAGAATCTCTACTAGATAAAGAAGATGAACTCATATCAAAATTGGATCAACTTATAGAGAATGATGAAACTACACCGCACCCTGAAACGTCTAATTTAGAAGCTAGTATACAGGATAAAATATCATTAACATCCAAAAGATATCAGATTACTTTACTTAAAAAGCCAAATTATTCAACTAAACCTGGAAAAATTAGAGATGGAATTGAAGACCTAGCTACCATTAAAGAATTATATGACCAAGTTGGTAATATTGCGCATCAATTAGATCTTACAGAAGGAGCAATAAGGCATTATGCTATATGGACTTCAAAGGCTTTAGTTACACAGCTTATACAGTTTAGAAATAAATACAAGAGGTATTTGTATCTGATATCATTTATTACCTATCAATATTATTTCAGACAAGATCTATTTGTAGATTTTTTCCTGCAAGCTGTGCAATCTTGTCAAAATGGAGTAAAAAGCCTAGAAAAATCAAAATATTTTGATGACAAAAAGGAAAGAGATGAAGCCATAAAAATTGCATATCAATCAAGTAAATCTTTAAAATTTTTAATAGATGAAATCAAGAAAATTTTGGATTCAACTGCATTATCAAGCGATGAAAAAGTAGCAAAAACTAAGGAGATATTAGCAGCTAACATAGATAAAATTTACAGCCATAAGAGCAGCAAATCATTTGATGAAATAATTAATATACTAGAGCTGGAAATCTCGTCTAAAATACAAGATGCCGATTATTACAATCTATTAGCTGAAAGATCAATTAAGCTCCAGAATAGAGTGGGTGCCATTTTAAAGTTTCTTGAGTTTGACTTAGACAGCTCTAATAATAAGCTTATGGAAGCCATTGGTTACTATAAAATGCGTGATGGCGATATTACTAAAAAATCTCCAACAGGATTTTTAAATCCAGAAGAACGTGAGGTGTTAAATAAGGGAGACAAATTTAATGTTTCACTATATAAAACTCTTCTATTTATAAAAGTAGCAGATGGTATTAAATCTGGAGATTTATCTTTAAAATACTCAAATAGATACCTAGCTATTGATCAATATCTCATTAATAAAGAGGCTTGGAATAACAATAAAGAAGATTTTTTAAAAAAAGCTGGGATAGAGAATTTTGCTGACTTTACTAACACTATTGATAGCTTAAAAAAATTATTAGATAGTCAGTATAACGAAGTAAATATAAATGCTTTATCTGGTAAGAACAAATACATAAAATTCGATAAGAATAACAAAGTGATAATTGCTACTCCTAAAGTAGAAAAAGAAGATATCTTAAGCGAGGATGAAGCTACATCTATCTTTCCAAAAGATGCTTATTATCCTATTCTCCAAGTTCTAGAAGATATAAATAAAGCTACTAACTTTGTAAGCACTTTTGAACATTACAATATAAAATATGCAAAATCAAAACCACCTAGTGAAGTATTTTACGGTGGTATTATGGGGCATGGATTTGATTTAGGCTCTGATAAAATAGCAAAAATTTCAAAGGGTATTAATGCTAGTACTTTATCTAACACAATTAACTGGTATTTTACTCTGGACAATCTCTATTCCGCTAATAATTTACTTACAAGATTTATTCATAAAGTAAGTTTATCTGATTTATTTCAGAAGCATCCAGACAAACTGCATACTGCATCAGATGGGCAAAAGTTTGACTTAAGTGTAGATTCCATTGATGCTAATTATTCCTTTAAATATCATGGTAAAGGAAAAGGAATAAGCGTATATAGCTTTACTGACGAAAAAAATGCTTTATTTTATTCGACAGCTTTTAGCAGCTCTGAAAGAGAAGCTGCTTATGTATTGGATGGATTACTGCACAATGATGAAATAAATAGTGATATACATTCTACTGATACTCATGGATATACCGAAATTATTTTTGCAGCAACTCATATGTCGGGAATATTTTTTGCTCCTAGAATTAGAAATCTCAAAACACAAAAACTGTATTCCTTTCATGATAAGAAGATTAAGCATTACAAAGATAAGGGATATAAAATCATACCGTCTGAATATATTGACATAAAGATTATTGAAGAAAATTGGGATGATATTTTAAGAATCATTGCTAGTATAAAGCTAAAGCATAGTACGGCATCACAAATCTTCAAGCGCCTGAGTTCATACGCAAGACAAAACCCTCTATACAAAGCGCTTAAAGAATTTGGTAGAATAATCAAATCACTATTTATTCTAAAATATTATGATGATGTCGAGCTCAGACAATCAATAGAAAAACAGCTAAACCTCGTAGAACTTTCGCATAAATTTGCTAAAGCTATATTCTTCGGCAATAATCAAGAATTTAATGTCCAAAGCAAAGAGGAGCAAGAAATCATAGTGAATTGTAGAAGATTAATACAAAATGCTATAATTTTGTGGAATTATTTGTATATATCAGACTTACTAATAAAAACAAAGGACATAAAAAAACAGAAAGCAATATTAGAGGTGGTTCAAATGAAATCAATGATATGGTGGAGACATATGAACTTATATGGTGAATATGATTTTACGATTATAGCAAAATTCCGTAATATCTTTGATATGGAGCGTATTTTAAGCTTTAATGTAGGAGACGCGTTAAAAGCCGTAGAATAGCGCTCTTTAAGAATTGAGTGAATGGTTCTTGCCGTGTATATAGTTATACCCAAAAACTTATCCACCATATCCATAAATTCTTGTATAACTTAAACATTACTTACAGGAGAAATTTATAACAGACCCGACCGATTACAACGGAAGACCCTATATAAGATCACTAGAATTTCCTTGAACAATAAACATCTTACCAGTTATTTTATAGCTAATTTTACTTCCACTACCATAGGTATGAAGCGTAGAAATAAATATTGCACTCGAAAAAACAGTATCTATGTCATTCAATAATATCTTGAGTACCTGACTCATCACCTAATAAGGCAATAAAATTTGGGTGAATTGTATCATTTGTTTTATATGAGATATCTAGTGTACCGTTCCAACTTTCTTTTGACTCTTTTAATGCATTTTGTAGCATTTGTAGGTAATTATTAGCATCGCTTGAACCATCACCACCAACAATTTCTATCATAATAGACTTATAATCCGAACACATATATTGTGACAATAACTTTTTTACTTTTTCTTCAGGAACGTCTATTCCTAGAATTCCTATATTTTTTTCACCTTTGAAAATAAATTTAAAAGCAATTGAAGCATTTAAATCAACACAATAGAGCATTGTATCTTTTTGGGCACCTAATTCTAGTGTAGTCTTATAATCACCTTTAGTTACTTCAATAGACATTTTACATCCTTGGGTTATTTGGCTATCATCAGAGATTATTATATCATTTAATTAAAAAAAAACAAGAATGGCTCAGCGTGCGTCAGAAATACTACTAAAAGAAGCTCAAAAACTCAGAGAAGATGCAATAACTAAAGCATTGGCAGTTCGTAAGGCATCCCCTACAGTAACATATTCTCCGATTCCTCATACTGGATGGTCTTTTGATATGCTTGTGAGAGAAGCAAATTTTGATTTTCCTGCTTTTATCAAAAAAAATGCAGATGCAAAAAAGATGCTTAGTCAAGAGGCAATCGATATAAATGCTTTTAGAGTACCTCAAAGAGGTTGTGGTTTTTTAGGACAATCAGAAATTATAAATGGTAAAAAATTAGGTACTGATAATTTACAACAATGTGTCGCATTAGTTGTAGATGGAGAAACTGTAAATGGTGAAAGAAAAGCAATGTTGATGCATGTGGATAAATATACTAGCAAGGAGGAAGTAACTAAATATCTTGGTGACTTTAAAAATAATAATGAATTAAAAATAATAGTCTATGGGGCTAGAGACCAGTATAGGTCTAAGTATGATTATGAAACTAAAAAAACGACATTAGAAGAAACTCCACAAAGAGCAATTAGTTTGGATAATTTAAGAATAGTGAATGAAGCTATAGATAACTTAGGACTTAGAAGTAGAGTCGATACAGTTGAATCTAAAGTTGGCATAGAAGCTGGAAGTCCAAATTTTATATATGACCCAAAAACCCGTTCTGCTAAAGCTGGAGTATATCCGAACGGAGGATTTGAGTTGGCAGAAGCAACAGAAAAAGTAAGAAGAATGGAAAATTTAACGCGAGGTAAAAAATTTGAAGATACTGCAGTTCCAACTATAGAAGAGAGAGATAAAAAATTGAGAATTATTCCTACAAATCATCATCCTGGTCAATATGATATAGATCCTCCACTGAAATGTGAAATGATAAAATACTACCAAGAAAAGGGTTGTACAGAATTTGTAAGAGAGATAGAAAGGGAACAGGCTAATGCAAAAAGTGGAAATTATGAAGCACAAATGAAAGCTTGTTCATCGTTACAATATTTTATGGAAATGATGCAGCACACTCTTAATCCACCAGCCGTGACTATGCAGCAAATTTTAGAAAAACCTGCAGATCTTGATATAATTGTATCTGAAAAAATAGAACAAATTCAACGCAATATCGTACTTAAAAGACAATTGAAAGAAGTAAGT
>CAZIGS010000007.1:0-15789 GCA_964538645.1 uncultured Rickettsiaceae bacterium | reverse complement strand
TTATAGGCTTTAGCCTCATTCGTCATCATCTGGCACCGACCAGATGATCCAAAAAATTGTAAATGGGTCCTCGTGTCAAGCACTAGGATGACGACTAAGGGGCCGAGGATGACGACTAAGAGGCCGAGGATGACGAGTAAGGGTCCGAGGATGAGGTTTGTAAGCAGTTTCATGCTATTTCTTACATCAAGCTCAGGTTAGATAAAAAGGGGAATTACAAAAGCCTACCTAGCCAGATGTAGAAAAATAGGTTTTCTTTTCTCTAACTAACTAATTTTCTTAAGCACAAGGCTAACATTGGTTCCACCAAAACCAAAAGAATTAGTTACAGCATAATCGATTTTGCATGATTTTGCTTTATTCGCTACAAGATCCATCTTGACTTCATCCAATGGATTATCAAGGTTAATAGTAGGTGGCGCCACCTGATCCCTAATCGATAATATAGTAAAAATCGCCTCAATAGCACCAGCAGCCCCTAGTAAATGCCCAGTCATAGATTTCGTAGATGACATAAGTATCTTTGGATTCTCTTCTAAAAATAATTTCTGTACGCTATTTAGTTCAATTATATCCCCAACAGGAGTAGAAGTACCATGAGCGTTAATGTAATTCACCTTTCCAGGAGTAATTCCAGCATCATTTAAAGCATTTTCCATAGCATAGCTAGCACCAAAACCATCTGGATGCGGTGATGTAATATGGTAAGCATCTCCAGCCATACCATAACCCACTATTTCTGCATAAATTTTGGCACCACGTTTTTTTGCATGCTCATATTCTTCTAGTACCAAACAACCTGCTCCCTCCCCCATAACGAAACCATCATGAGCCTTATCCCAAGGCCTGGAAGCACGTTCCGGGGTATCATTATACGAAGTAGAAAGAGCCCTACTAGCCGCAAACCCATGTATTCCTATAGGGGTTATAGCTGCTTCCGCACCACCCACAACCATTACATCAGCATCACCATATTTTATAATACGCGCACCATCACCAATTGCATGAGCGCCAGTAGCACAAGCAGTAACGACGGCATGATTAGGACCTCTAAATCCGTATTTAATGGATACATGACCAGAAACAAGATTGATTAAAGAAGATACTATGAAAAATGGGCTAACTTTGCCACCATTATTTAGAAGAATAGAGTTCTGCTCTATATTACGGAGCCCGCCAATACCAGATCCTATAAGGACACCTGTACGTCTACGCGCAGCATCATCTTCAGGCTTCCAACCACTATCTTCTACTGCCTGTATTGCAGATGCATAACCATACTGGATAAATAAATCCATCTTTTTTATATCTTTTAAATCAATATATTTAGACGGATCAAAACCAGTAGAAGGGTCACTGCCTACAGTACCTGCTACCTTGCATGAAAGATTTGTAGTATCAAAATTTTTGATTTCTTTAATACCACTACGTCCAGATACAATAGAATCCCACGATGATTTTACATCCGGTCCCACTGGGGTAATCATCCCAATCCCTGTCACCACAACACGTCTAGACATAAAGATACCCAATTTTAAACTTGAAATCGAATTTATAGCAGCAATTATGCCTTTGTATTATCACGCACATATTTAACTGCGTCACTAATCGTTACAATCTTACTAGCTTCTTCATCAGGAATATTACAATCAAATTCCGCTTCAATAGCCATCATAAGCTCGACCGTATCAAGACTATCTGCGCCAAGATCATTGACAAACCTTGACTCACTTGTAACTTTAGATTCTTCTATACCTAAAGTTTGAGCTGTAATCTTAATAATTTTTGATTCGATATCACTCATAAAATACTACCCTTTTTTTAGTTCACTGTTGATTGAGCTTGCATTGGATCGATCTATAGTCGGAATGGATACCGTATATTCAAACTCACAAACCTTGTACCATAATTTTATAATATTTACCAGCAGAAAAAGGGGATTAGATATAAAAATGCAGCTATATTCTAAAATGGCTGGCGTAATCTGAACGCAGCAGATAATGTCCCCTCATCCAAATAATCCAACTCTCCACCTATAGGTATGCCACTTGCAAGCCTTGATATATGAAAATTACAATCCTTCAAATATTCTGTAATAAAAAAAGCTGTCGTTTGTCCTTCGACAGTACTATTTGTTGCAATAATTACCTCTTCCACTTGTAGCTCCATGCATCTTTTAAGCAAAGCAGGTAATCTAAGTAATTCTGGGGATGTGCCTCGTGCGGCATTGAGAGAGCTTCCCAATACATGATAATAGCCTTTATATATATTACTACGCTCCATTGCCCATAAATCTGCTACAGTTTCAACAATTGCTATTACGCTTTTAATTCTGTTATTATTGCTACAAATATTACATGGCGAGCAACTATCTAGATTGCCACAAATATCACATTGTACTATTTTGTTTTCCACCTCTTGAAGCAGTGATATCAAGCCTCTCAGCCTAATAGTAGGATCCTGTAACAAATGTAGCACCACACGCCTAGCAGACCTTGAGCCTAAACCTGGTAATTTAGAAAATAAATAAATTAGCTTATCAATTTCGTTTTCAGAGTTCATATTGTTTTATAATGTTTGTGCAGAGCGTCATTGAAAGGAGCTTGAATAGAGTATATGCGGATTCAAACTACTGCAATTACGATTAAAACGGTAACTTAAACCCTGGTGGCAAATTTAATCCACCAAGCGCTCCTGACATAGCTTCCGCGGAAGCACTATCAGCTTTAGCTTTAGCATCATTATATGCAGCAACAATTAAATCTTCTAATAATTCTTTTTCTTCTGGATTTATGATAGAGCTATCTATCGATACTGATTTTAATTCGCCCCTGCCAGTAACCTTTATAAGAACCATTCCACCACCAGATTTCCCATCATATTCCTTAGAATCTAATGACGCTTGCATCTCTTGCATTTTATTCTGCATAGATTGAGCTTGCTTTAAAAACTGATTAAAATTTACCATAATTCCCCTGAATCCCAAATACGTCATCCTCAGGCTTGACCCGAAAATCCATAAAATTATATTCTATCGCATATCATAGAAGCAAGGAATTCGTGTGTCAAGCACGAGAATGACAAAGAAAGAATAGGTCCTCGGGTCAAGCCCGAGGATGACGACTACCTAGAATGACAAATTCATACCTAATATAAAGACTGCGCCTTTATATTTACGTTGAGTTGAGTCTTTATATACTGCTGGCAATTTTCCCTTACCATTAAACAAAGCCACCTCAGCATATGGCTGCAAGCCTGGAGCAAGAGTATAATCAGTACCAATTACATAAGTATCTGTCTTGTTATTATGTCTATTAGCTTTATAGTATGAGAGGCTAATACCTACAGGGCCTTGAGCATAAACAGCACCAGCACTGTAATAACGTGTTCTTCTATCAGTACCAAATACTTCTGCTGAAGTTAGGCTTTTACCTTCATCAGAATATGAACCCACGAAAGAAAGGTTGCCGGTTGTAATGATACCACCCACGTTATATGTTTTTAGTTTAGCCAATTTATATTTAGTTGTAACTCCAGTAGTAGAATTTAGCAACTCTCCATTTTGTGCAGGCTTTCCACATTCACCAGTCAAAGCAAGCTTAATGCTTGTCATATCAGTGATCTCATGCTCTAATGTTACACCCGCAGAAATTGCATCTTTTACAGATTTTTTCTGAGAATAGCTTAAATTTCCAACCTGATATGTTTTCATAGCATTATGAGGATCTGTCCCATTTTTGAGGGTCAAACTACCAAAATTAGCTGTATCTGGTATATATGAAACCCCAAACTGTACTGGACCTATCTTAGGAGTGTAATAAGTAACTTTTCTAGTGCCCTCTCTATTATTTCCATCTAATTTATTTAGATAAAATGAAGGAAACATAGGCTGTGTTGCGATATCATTACCAGCAGCATCTTTAATATCCATCATTGCATAATTTTCAGCATTATCACCTGAAGCTCTGGCAATTGTAAGAGCAGTAATAGCCATTTTTTGTCCAACATCATAGTTAGAACCTAGCTCTAGTTTACCATAATCAGATTCCATAAACACATGTGAACGCTCATAAGAAGGTGAACCAGACTGGCGACTAGCTGTATATAAGCCAACTTGAGCACCATATTTCATCATATCATTCTCTGCTTCTACCCTAACACCTACATATGCACTAGAAGTAGTACCTAGATTCTTACGATTTGTTGTAACATATTTTTCAGCATTTGTTAATTTTGACTGTTTTAATGAAGCACCTTCAAAATTAAAACGACCATTTAATTTTAAAGCAAGATCTTCAGCTACAGCATTAGAGGCGCAGAATGCAGCAGCAGATAACAAAGCTATTTTTATTTTTTTCATTTTATCATCCCATTTTTATAATATTTATACCTATAACACCGGTATTATACGACCGTGAGTCTACTCTCCTTCAGATGTAATGGCAAGTATGGCAATATTAGATATAAAGTTTTTGACATGCAGTGCCAAAAACATCACAAATCTTTGTTTTATGTTACTATGATGGATTGACCAATTTTCATCGCTAAAAAATCATTAGACTTTATATCATATACACTTAAAGCTTTTTTTAAATCTTCTACAGGCTTTTCATATGATTCATCAGATAATTGGAATGTTGCAAAATGGCTCGCTATAGATAATTTTGTATTAAGATCTATATGAATCTTTACCGCCTCCTCAGGGTTGATGTGAAAAGCTTGCATAAACCATCTGGGCTCATAGGAACCTATTGGAATAATAGATATTTTCATATCCGAATATTTACTGCCTATCTTTTTAAATAATTCATTATCATATCCAGTATCACCAATAAAACATACATTACCCGCTTTTGCTTTTATTATAAAAGTACCCCAAAGAGATTTATTTCTATCAAAAAGGGTCCGAGAAGACCAATGCTGAGCAGGTTCAAAACATATATTTTTGTAAGACTCACCCCAAGAAAGAAATTTTGTATTACTGCTAATTTTTTTCATGGTTTTTTCATTTCCAATTGGAAGAACCATCACCGGATTATCCCTTTTTGCAAGATATTCCAAAGATTTTATATCCAGATGATCGTAATGATTATGACTTACAAGAACCATATCTATTTTTGGCAGATTTTCTATTTCTATTCCTGGCTTGGAGACACGCTTAGGCCCCAAAAACTTTGCAAAAGCAGCTCGAGGAGAAAATACTGGATCTGTAATAATATTGAGCCCATCGGTTTGTATAAGAAAAGTAGCATGGCCTATGAAGCTGATTCTTATGCTACCATCATTTATAAAATCTGGTGGTATATCATTAAATTCATTTGGCATATATTTTGGCCATATGGATTTGTTGCTTGTAAAAAGCCATTTTAAAATATGTTTAAAAGATGGACTAACCTTTGTTCGATCAAGATTAAAAAACCTTTTCCCATCATAATTATTTGCCATATTTTTCTCCATAATTGCAAGTAACCACATAGAGCATCGTTAATTCATCTAGCAATGACGCAGCCTAGCCACAACCTGTTCTCTTCCAATCAGAGGCAATAATTTAGCCATTTCAGGCCCATGATCCATTCCAGTTAAAGCAAGCCTTAATGGCAAAAATAATTCCCTCCCTTTAAAGCCGGTTTCTAGGGCTATAGAAGATGTCCAATTTTTCCATGTATCATCAGCTATTTCACCATCAGGAAGCAATTCAATCGCTTTTGAAATGAGTTTTTTATCCAACTCTTCTGAAACAGTTGGCAATCTATGACATATTTTCCACCACACGATAGCGTCTTTTACAGTCTCTAAATTTGGTCTCACAGCTACCCAAAATTCTTCAGTAATATAATCAGCGTCAATTTCATGTAAATGCTGAGCTACATTCTTATAATCCATATGCACAACCATTTTATGGTTTAATCTTGTTAATTCTTCAGGCATATAAGTGGTTGGGCTAGTAGAGAATTTCTTTATATCAAAAGCTTCTATAAGCTCATTCATATTAATATAAGGAATTATCTGATTTGAAGTACCTATATTTGCAAAAAAACTGTTAATTGCCATAGATTCTAGACCTGCTTCATCTCGCAAATTAGCTATTTCAAAGCCTCCTTTACGTTTTGAGATTTTATCATCAGTTGTTTTTACTAAGCTTAAGTGACCACATTCTGGAGCTTTATGCCCTAATGCTTCAAACATTTGTAACTGTACAGCTGTGTTGGATACGTGATCTTCGCCTCTGATAATATGAGATATATTATACTCAGCATCATCTACTGTTGAACATAGCATATAAGTCATTGTACCATCTTCGCGTATCACTATTGGGTCACTTATATATTTGCCGTCATAATGTACCTTGCCTTTTACCAAATCATTCCATTCTATAGCTTTATCCTCTATAAAAAATCTATAATGCGGCTTTCTACCAGAAGATTCATATTCTTTTTTTTGCGCTTCAGTTATATTAAGACTAGTACGGTCATAAATAGGAGGTTTACCGCTGGAAAGCTGTAATTTTCTTTTAATATCAAGCTCTTCTGGAGTTTCATAGCAGGGATATAATCTACCTGAATTAATAAGATTTTGTTTTGCAACATCATATTTATCCAGCCTTGAGCTTTGAGAAAAAGTCTCATCCCAGCTAAGCCCTAACCATTTTAAATCATCCATTATCGCGTCTTTATATTCTGCAGTAGAACGTAGCTCATCTGTATCATCTATACGCAGTATAAATTTCCCATGCATTTTTTTTGCATAAAGAAAATTGATCAAAGCTGTACGCGCGTTACCTACATGTAAAAACCCTGTAGGGGAAGGAGCAAATCTTGTAATTACTGTCATTTTTCTTACTCGTCATTCTCGGGCGAAGACCCGAGGATATATTAAACATAATATTTGGGTCCTCGGGTCTTCGCCCGAGGATGACGCTTGCACAAACATAATATTTGGGTCCTCGGGTCTTCGCCCGAGGATGACGCTTGCACAAACATACCCTACTAAAACAAAAAAGGCCAGGATTTCTCCCAGCCTTTTTATATTTTTTGTCATTTTATCGTAGAACTAAAAGCCCTAAAAGATCCTCTGGGCAAGCCCAGAGGATAGACAAGTCAGATTAGAATGACATTCTAACTTTTAGAGAACCTTGGTGACCTAGGTATTTGTCAGCAATATTCGCATCATATCCTACGCCATACTCAATGTTATCTGTTTGAGTCATTATAGAAGTACCGAAGTTATATCCAAATTTAGCTGGCTTAGCACCTTTGTAATTAAACTTCACAGAACTTCCATCTAGTGTGTAGCTAGATTTTGGAGCTGATTTGTTTAGTGCATAGTCAACATTCATATGAACTTCTGGCATTAACATTGTACCATTCACATCAACTGAAGTTCCAAGTTTTACACCAGCAAGAGCTGATATACCGCTTGTTGAATTACCGTTGATTTTTAGGTTTTGTGCACCAGCACCTGTTTCAGTGTAAGAAGTATCACCGAAGTAGTTATAACGTAGTCCAACAGTTGGTATAACTGATGAATTTTCGAATTGATACTTGTAACCACCGCGTACTTCTAATGCATAGCTCATTACATCGTATTTACCAGTAGCTGTAACTTTATTAGCAGCATTTGTCACACGTAGGTTTTTCGCTCTAGCAGATGTTGTAGCAACTGCTGCATTAGCTTGCATGAAGAAGTTGTTACTAAAATCGTAACCACCATAAGCACCAAATAACCATGTATTTGCTTTTAGTTTGTCACCAGCTTTAGCATCTTTAAACTTCATGCTACTAGTTGAATCACCAACCATAATACCAAAAGATGAAGAGTCATTTAGCATTGTATCAACACCAACTACTGCACCGAAGTTTCTGGCTTTAAATCCAGCAACAGCTTTACGTAGTTTTTGATCAGCAGAACCTGCTGTCACTTGACCCCATACACCAAACTTCTCAGCAACATCACCAGCAGCCACACCTTGAGGAGCAGAAGCTACTAAAGCTAGACGTTGACCAGCGAATTGTCCGCCCATAGCTTGAGCAGCCTGAGCAGCTTGCATACCACAACCCATTGTTGTTACACCCAAGTCACTACGATCAGACAATCTTACTACAAGATCAGTACTCTTCTCTAAACCTTGTTCAGCTACTTGTTCTATTAATGATAATAGTTTTTTCATAGATGTATCTGCACCAGATTTATTAGCAGCATCTGCAATCATTTTCGCAATACCAGCAACATTTTCATTACCTTTTAGAGTAGCAGATGACACGATCTTATCAGCAGAAGCATCTCCTATCCACTTAATTTTGCTAGTTGTAGGATTCCACTCACCGCTTCTAAATGCTGTGCTTGTAATAGTTACATTAGTTGCAGTACCGTTAGCTAACACTTGAGTAGCACCAGCAGCATCAACAAATACAGCTGTTTCTGAACCAGCATCTGGAAGATCACCACCAGCTAACCTTACAAGTTTAAGAGTATCAGTAGCAGCACCTAAAGAAGCACCAGCTGGAGCAACTATAATACCAGAAGCAGAAGGTACTATTTCAATTGTAGTGTTACCAGTAAATGTAGCAGCACCTGTTAGAGTAAGTTTATTAGCACCAACTCCTAATGTTGAACCTGCAAAAGAAGATGTACCTGTAACTGTAGTATCTTTCTCTACAACTAATTTCGCAGCTTTTTGTACTAGGTTAGCATTAATTGTGCTACCGCTAAATGTTACTGTTTTATCATCACCACCATTTAAGTTAAGAGCAACTATGTTAGCAGCTGAACCGATATCACCAGCAAGTGTAGCTGTACCATCAACATTTACTATACCAGCAGCTGCAGATGTTATCCTACCAACATAACCACCATCTAACACTTGAGCTGTAGAACCTGCAAGAAGTGCTACTCCAGTAGCATTTGTTGCATCAAGTCTTCTAGCAGCCAAAGTTGCACCAGCACCAACATTAATAGCATCTGCATAAACATCTTGTAATGTTGTTACTCCAGCATTAGCAGCTACAGTAGCAAATCTCTTATCAGCAGAACCAACATTTGTTGATCCAGAAGCTGATGCAGCTGTAAATGTTACTGTACCTTTATGGGTTGTATCTGTTGTAACATTTGTAACAAACAGATTGTGACCTACACTAAGAGCAGCACCATTAACTGATTGTACTTCTTTCAACTTGAATTTATCAGCACCTATAGCGCCACCTGTTGCGAAAGCTTGATTAAACTTCAATGTACCAGTGTTATCTGTATTTGTAGTCACATCACCTAGGGTGAAGTTAGCACCAGCACCAACATTAGAATTAAAGTTCAATGTACCATCTTTTTGGAAAGTTGTTGCTCCTGCATTGTAAGCACTAGCTGCTTTATCAGCACCGATAACTATTTCATCTGTAGTGTTTACTTGTACTTCTTTAACATTAGCAGCAAGAGTAGCACCGATAGATCCACTTACTTTAACATTATCTTGAAGATTTACAGTACCAACAAGAGCATTACCTGAAGTGTTTAGTATGCTATCCTTAAGATTCACATTTGATACATTCAAAGTTGTAGCCTTATTAGCTGTAAAATTGATTGGTGAATAAAAATCAGCTGGAGTTGTACCAGAGCCTCTAAGTGTTATAACCTTACCTGCAGCAACAGGGGAGATATTTAATGCTGTCATTGCTTTGCCGTTTTCACCAAAACCACTAATAGATACTGTATGAGTACCATTCAGAGTCAAGCTACCAGCATTAGCAGCACCTGTAGTTTGCGTTACAGCACCAAAGAAATCCACCTCATCCCCTAAGGCTAATTCGTCATTACCTGGAAATTTCAAAGTGATAGTCTTATCTTTTGAAGAAATTTTAGATTTTGTTAGAATGGTTGAATCACCATCTAAGAAATAAGTAGTTGCAGCATCAGCATCTAGAGAATAAACCCCTAAACCAATTGCATTTAAGTGAACCTCACCAGCTCTTAAAGCATTAGTATGAATTGTACCAGCACCAGCAGAAAATAATGTTAAAGGAGCTTTGTCAGCATCGATTTCAGCTAGATATTTAGTATTATCAGTACCAATATGACCCGCTGTAGTAATTTTCACTTTAGCATTATTAGTGTTATTTATAAATTTAATACTACCAATGGCACCTGCTACGTTAACATCAGCATTGTTAAGCACAAGCTCATTATTTTGATTAGCATTAGCACCAGCTTCATTTATATCCACTTGAATACCACTAAGATCACCAGTATTAACAGCATTGAAATATACTTTGTTGATTGTTACTGCGTTATTTTGCCCTAAATATGTAAATTTACTATCTTTATCCGCAGTAGCATCAAATTTTAATACGCCCAGAACTTGGCCACCAGTATTAATTTTTGTTGTCTTACCACCAGTATCACCTAATACTATAATTTGCCCAGCATTAACAGCAGTTGTAGGAGTAATTGTACCAACAATAGCAGAACCAGCACCTAAACGTAATGAAGAAGTATAAACCCCAGCAGCAGCGTTAGCATTTCTCAACTCAAATACTGTAGCATATGCTTTAGCACCTTTAAGCTCTACAACATCATTGTTCCCGATCATTGTAATGTTAGCAAAAGGAGCAGCTTCAGTACCTAAAGCATTAGCGTTTGTAAAAATAATACTAGAGTTAGCAACACTACCATTAAATGTTACTGTTGAAAGAGCGTCACCACGTACAACTTGACCAGCAAAAGTAGATTTAAAAGCAGTACCAGCTGTAATATTTAATGCATTAGCACCTGCAGCTGTATTTACTACCATACCAGAAGCAACAACTGTCGCATCAGCACCAGGATTAAATGTCAAGCTACTAGCACCAGTATATGTTAATTGTCCAGTACCTGAAATACCATCAGAACCGACAGTTACATTAGAACCAGTTTTAATTCCACCTGCTCCAATAACAATTTTTTTCGCAGATGCTGCAGCGCCGAGTGTTACTTTACCAGCAGCAGTTCTAAGTTCAGCAATACTATTAGTATTACCTATCGCACCACCTATAGCAATATCAGTAGCACCTGTAATCACTGTACCTTTATCAGCAACACCTGATGTATTATCAATAGCACCAGTTACCCCCGCTCCATTACCAAAAGTTACTTGTGACGCAGCATTAGCAAGATCTAAGGCACCAGTTATAGATTTAGTAAATGTTACAGCACCAGCATTTGTAGTAACTCTTGTAGCTTTTACTACATCACTAAAACTTACAGCACCAGCACCAGTTGTAACAGCAGACAAAGCTGCATTATTACCAACCGCACCTGCTATAGTAATAGTGTTAGCACCTGTAAGCACCAATGTTCCATTATTAGCATTCGCTGCATCAATTAATCCAGTATGTGTAATAGCATTTGCTGTGCTATCTATTGTAAGAGTTTTAGCGTTAGCAATATTTGTTTGCGTAATCTTAGAAACTGTTACTGTAGAACCAACACCACCGATTGTAGCATTACCATTAACGTTTAAAACACCTAAAGTAGTACCATTACCAATATTTGTCCGGAATACAGTACCATCATCAGAGTTTGTTAGAGTACCAGCACCATCAAATGTATTTGTGAAAATAGCAGCACCAGCACCCATATTTAAAGTCAAAGTAGCACCACCAGTAATAGATGTAGGCCCAAGACCAGAATAAGTGTTAGCTAATGCTAAACCATCTGCACCTGTTACAGCAGCATTACCACCACCAACCAATGTCAGGTTATGACCTACAGTTAAAGTAGCTTTTTTTGCAGCATCGTTAGCAGCTGAGGCAATACTACCAATAGAACCACCACCACCAGTTGTAGCTATAGTAACGCCTGTATGGCCCACGATCATACCACCGACAAGAGCATCAGCACCAATTGTTAAACTTGCACCAACACCATTAGTATTAGCCCAGTTGCCAGGATTAGCACCTCCACCGCCAGCTAATACAGCAGCAGCAGTAGTAGCAACACCAGGAGGAAGATCATGAGCAGAAGCAGCCATTGCGCTTTCAGCAGATAAGAGCGTAGCCGCTAAAGCTGAAGTTGTTAGGACAGATTTTAGAAAGTTTTTCTTTGTCATAGTTATTATCCTATTTTTAGTTTAAAAAGTTATTTATACGGTACCAATGAATTCGCTTTAAGAATAGCTACTTGAGCGAGCTTGTTTTACCTACAAAAAGCCTATAATAGACATTTGTGGTAAATTTGCAACTATTTTGTGAAATAACATGGTGTAATTACCAATAAAACGACTTGGAGATCAAAATTCAACCGATTTTTCACGTCAAAACCGGTGATCCTTATAGCAAAAATCACCCATCATTTACCCACAAAACAGCACAAGCAAGCCGGTAGCAGAGCGAAAACCCAGACACCAACATGGCACAAGTATATACCGCACACTAAATGTTAGCAACAGCGAATTTCAGTTAGATAATGATTCCTACATTATATGTGTGATTTTTACACCAAATAAGTTAATTATTATGTAAGATGTTAGGTTAATGACCTTCCTTCCACCGCCATCCTCGTTCTTCCTCGTCGTCATCCTTACTCTCCCTCGTCATCTTCGGGCGAAGACCCGAGGACCCATCACATTAAACGTAAAACCCCACATTATCTCGCTTGACACTAGGATTTATAAATCATATATTTGGCTATTTACAAGAAATTCTATGTATGTTATGCAATCTTTTATATATATTTTAGCCTCCAGAAAATATGGAACTTTATATATTGGAGTTACCAGCGATCTTATTAAAAGAGTCTATCAACATAAAAATCATTTCATAAAAGGATTTACAGCTAAGTATAAGATTTATAACCTAGTATATTATGAAATCTTTGAAGATATTTGGTATGCTATACAAAGGGAAAAGAATTTAAAAAGATGGAATAGAAGTTGGAAAATAAAATTGATAAATGACAATAACCCCGAATGGAGGGATTTGTATGGAGATATTATTTAACCTGAGCTTGATGTAAGCAATAGCATGAAACTGCTTACAAACGTCATCCTAGTGCTTGACACTAGGATCCATAATGCATAAATGGGTCCTCGGGTCTTCGCCCGAGGATGACGAGGGGGAGTGAGGATGAGAACTAAGGGGCGAGGATGACGAGGAGTTTGTCCCATCCGTCATTCTCGGGTTTAACCCGAGAACCTATTTACAAATAATGGGTCCTCGGCTCTTCGCCCGAGGATGACGAGGTACGACAATCTATCCACCACCCATCTTAACCAAAGACACAGCAAAAAAAATCACCACCAATGCCAAAAGTAGGAACAATAAGGCTATATTCTTTTTACGCTGTTTTTTATGAAGTGGGGAAAATGGCATAGTGATCCAATAAAATTGCAAAAAATATCGAGAATAAATATATCATAGAAAAAAAGAACATGCGTGGAGCGTATTTATTATGCACATCTTTTATCAAACTAACAGAGTAATAAATAAACATCACGCCCAAAATGATAGACGCCACAATGTATAAAACCCCACTCATTCCTATTACATAAGGCAGTAATGAACAGGCTACTGTCAAAAGCGTATATATTACTATATGTATCTTCGTATAATCCTGCCCAAAAATCACTGGCATCATTGGAACATTCGCTTTTTTGTAATCTTCAGAGCGATATAAAGCGAGCGCCCAAAAATGTGCAGGCGTCCATAGGAAAATTAGCATCACCAGAATCAATGGCTCTATAGCAATAGAGCCTGTACTAGACGTCCAACCAATTAGCGGTGGTAGAGCTCCAGCAAGACCTCCTATTACTATATTCTGAGGTGAACGTCTTTTAAGCCAAATAGTATAAATTACAACATAAAATAAAATCGTGAATAAAAGTAAAAACCCAGATAAAAAATTGACACAAATTGACATTATGAATACTGAGAAGAAGGCCATTATTACACCAAAAACTAAAGCCTCCTCTGCTGGCACTTTACCTAACACTATAGGACGATTTTTTGTACGAGACATCATAGAATCCATATCACGGTCATACCACATATTAATTGCCCCAGCGCTACCTGAGCCTAGCGCTATACAGAATGTTGCTATAATCGCGATTATTGGATTAATATGATCAGGACTAACCAACATACCAACCAACCCAGTAAAAACTACCAAAGACATAACACGCGGCTTCATGAGAGCAAAATAATCTTTCACGTCTGACATGGAGTCATCGACGCGTAGACGTGGATCAAGTAATGTTATTTTTATTGCCTCCATTTAGGTCCCTTTGTTGTTTGTTTTGACCTCGTTGCTAGAAACCCGCTCGTCATTGCGAGGAGACCTACTTCACTTCTGGTTGTGTTTCAAATGTATGGAATGGTGGAGGAGATGACACCGTCCATTCCAAAGTCTCAGCCCCCTCGCCCCATTGATTATTTGGGCAATTTTTTGGCCTTCTAAAACTATTGCCTATTATGAATATAAAAAATAATGTCGCAGCGAAACTAAGTACCGCACCAACTGTGGAAACCATATTCCACCCCCAAAAAGCATCAGGATAATCAGGAATACGTCTTGGCATACCAGCTAGGCCTAAAAAATGCTGTGGGAAGAATGTAAGATTCACCCCAATGAATGTAAGCCAAAAATGCAATTTACCCATCCATTCTGAATATATACGCCCAGACATTTTGCCAAACCAATAATAAAAACCCGCAAAAGCCGCAAACACTGCACCAAGCGACAAAGTGTAGTGAAAATGCGCTACTACATAATATGTATCATGAAGCACTCTATCTACAGCTGAATTAGAAAGTATAACTCCTGTAACTCCACCTACTGTGAATAGGAATATGAAACCTATACAAAACAACATAGGAGTTTTAAACTCAATAGAACCACCCCACATAGTTGCAATCCAACTGAAAATCTTTACCCCTGTAGGAACAGCAATAATCATAGTGCCGGCTGTAAAATATGCGAGAGCATGGAATCCCATCCCAACCGTAAACATATGGTGAGCCCATACTATAAATCCTATGAAACATATTGAAATCATTGCACCTACCATTCCTGTATAACCAAATATTGGTTTTTTGGAAAATGTAGATACAATTTCGCTGATAATTCCAAAACCAGGCAATATTACTATATATACTTCAGGATGCCCAAAAAACCAGAATAAATGCTGAAATAACAAAGGATCTCCACCACCTTCTGGCTTAAAAAACGATGTACCAAAATTACGGTCTGTAAGAAGCATAGTAATCGCTCCAGCAAGAATCGGCATAACCATGATAATCAAAAAAGCAGTAAGCAAAATAGACCATACAAATAAAGGCATTTTAAGAAGACTCATACCTTTTGCACGCATATTGAATATGGTAACTATCATATTAATAGAACCAAGTATTGACGACATGCCAGCCAAATGAAGACTGAATATAGCCATGTCAACAGCAGCTCCAGGATGGGCAGTAATACCGCTCAAAGGAGGATAAACAGTCCAACCCGTACCTGCACCGCCTTGCACAAAGGCTGAAGCAAGCAGCATTATGAAAGAAGGAACAAGTAGCCAAAAACTAACATTATTCATACGCGGGAATGCCATATCTGGCGCACCAATTTGGAGAGGCACAAACCAATTACCAAACCCACCGAATAAAGCCGGCATTATCATAAAGAAAACCATTATAATTGCATGAGCTGTGATCATTACATTGAATAATTGATAATTATCACCAAGCAATAATGAACCAGGGTGAGCGAGATTTAGCCTAAAAATCACTGAAAATAAACCACCTATAACACCAGCTATAATAGAAAAAATAA
>CAZIGS010000006.1:0-15974 GCA_964538645.1 uncultured Rickettsiaceae bacterium | reverse complement strand
CCAAAAGAATTGAAGCCAGCATCATAGTGCATTTTATAGTGAATTTAGCTCATGTGTTACTATTCACTTATCCTTGTGCTTCTTGATAAAAACATTTTCCAAACTAAAGTGGCACTACTCCCCAAGCCTAATAACCTTATCTGCCATAGATGCTACATGTTCGTTATGGGTAACAATAATAGCCCCGATATTATCCTGTTTTACAATATCGATTAGTAATTTCATTACAATGAGCGCTGAGTGCGAGTCAAGATTGCCAGTAGGTTCATCTGCAAGAATTAGCTTAGGGCTATTGATCAAAGCTCGTGCAATAGCGACACGCTGCTGCTGCCCACCTGATAATTCTCCTGGAAAATTAAAAGTACGATTCTGTAGATCTAGTTTAGCGAGTAGTTTATCAGCATCTTCCAATGCTTCATCATAATTTTTGTTAGCAATCAGCCTTGGCATCGCTACATTTTCCCTAGCATTAAAATCCTTTAGCAGGTGATGGTACTGATATACAAAACCTAAAGTCTCTAGACGAGTTTTTGTTCTAAGTGATTCATCGTCTTTTACTATATTACCATTTATTAAAATATCCCCACTATCAGACCTGTCTAGAAGGCCGGCTATATGAAGCAGGGTAGATTTACCACTACCAGATGCCCCTATAATTGCTATGATTTCGCCAGCATGTAGCTTTAGGGAAAAATCTTTTAATACTTCAACAACATTATTTGGCTGCTTATAATCTTTGCAGATATTACGGAGTTCTAGGATGATTTGTTTCTTATTCATATCTCATAGCCTCCACTGGATCCATACTAGCGGCTCTATAGGCCGGATAGATAGTAGCTAAAAAGCATAAGAGTAATGAAATACAGCTTGTAATAAATACAGAAAATAGTTCTATTTCTACTGGCAAATGGTACAGAAAATATAAAGCTGCATCGAAGAAGTTGATTCCAGTAAGCTGCTCTAAAAATTGTCTGATAGATTCAATATTATAGGCAAAACCTAAACCCAAAAAAATACCCAACGCCGTTCCTATAACTCCAATAGCTAGACCATTAATAATAAATATTATCATTATATCAGCTTTAGATGCACCAATGGTTCTAAGAATTGCTATATCATTGGTTTTGTCTTTTACTAAAATAAAAAGGCTAGAAATAATGTTAAAAGCCGCTACTAATATAATAAGACTAAGTATGGTCATCATTGCTATACGTTCTATTTTTAATGCATTAAAAATTTGTTCAAACTGCACTTGCCAATTAGTAATATTTACAGAATCAGGTAGCGCTTCTATTAGAATTGTGGATATATTTATTGCATCATCTGGCTTATTTGTTGATAGTTCTATTACATTCACATTATCCAATGATAAAAATGCTAAAGCTGATTCTTGTGGCATTAATATAGTTGCAGCATCGAAATCATATAACCCACTTGCAAATATTGCTGCTACGCGATAATCTTTTGTTCTAGGGATAGAGCCAAAAGCTGTAGAAATCATCTGAGCTGATACAAGTTTTAGGCTGTCTCCTACAGTCACACCGAGATTTGCAGCAAGCTCTGCACCTATCATGATATTTCTTCTATCCTGAAAATCTAACATGGTCCCATGCGTTATATTTTGAACTATCTGAGGTTTTTTATTTACATCGCTTAAGTTCATACCTTTTATCACTACGCCCAAAGAAGTACGCTTTCCTACCGCAAGTCCATGACCTAAGACTGTTGGCGTTATATTAGTTACAAAATTATAGCTAGATAATTGTTTGATTATTTGCTCAGGGTTATTAATAGACCTGTCTCGAGATGATATAGTAATATCGCTATTTAAACCTATAATACTTTTGGATAATTCTGTTCTAAAACCATTCATCACAGCCATCACTACTATAAGAGCGGCTACACCAATAGTTACACCAAGTAGAGAAAATTTAGAAATAAACGATACTAAGCGCTCATTTTTCTTCGCAAAAAAATATCTGAAAGCAACTTTAGTAGCGAATTTAAAGGACATTAAATTGCCCCAATATTTTGCTTACAGCCATATCTACAGGTAGATCCTCTGTTTCGCCAGTTTTCCTATGTTTTAATTCCACAAGCCCTGTAGCCGCTTTTTTAGATCCTATAATAATCTGCCAAGGAATTCCTATAAGATCATGAGTCGCAAATTTATGACCAGGCCTTTCCTCAGTATCATCATATAAAACATCTAGTTTTTTTTCAGTAAACATGGCATATGCGCGTTCTGCTATTGATCTACATTCTATACTATTATGTACCAAGTTAATTATAGATGCTTTAAATGGAGCTACGCTTTCTGGCCAGACAATTCCATGTTCATCGTGATTAGCCTCAATAATGCCAGCTACCACTCGCGACACACCTATTCCATAAGACCCCATTTCAACAGGTACCTTTTCCCCATTTTTGTTATTTACATACACATCCATGGATTTAGAATATTTATCACCAAAGTAAAAAATATGTCCTACTTCTATCCCTCTACGTGAAACTAAATTTTCTTCAGGAATAGGACAATCATCAGGCTGATGTTTTTCATCAGCTGCAGCATATAGAGATTGCATTAGATGTAAATTAATGGCTGTATCTTCTGCTATTACATCAAATCTGTTATCATAGTAAATTGCGCTCTCACCTGTGTCTGCTATTATATGAAACTCATGACTTAAACTTCCACCTATAACTCCGTTATCGGCAGCTACGGGAATAACTGAAACACCCATTTCGCGGAAGGTTTTTATATATGTTACATAGATTTTATTATAAGATTCCACAGCACTTTCTTTATCGATATCGAATGAGTAACCATCTTTCATAAGAAATTCACGCGCTCTCATCACGCCAAATCTTGGTCTTATTTCGTCTCTAAATTTCCATTGTATATTATAGAAATTTTTTGGCAGTTCTTTGTATGATTGTATGGTTTCACGAACTATATTAGTAATTACTTCTTCATTGGTTGGACCAAATAATAACTCATTATCATTCCTATCTTTCATCCTGAGAGTTTCTTTTCCATAAGCATCATAGCGACCTGACTTTATCCATAATTCTGCTGGTTGAATACATGGCATAAGAAGCTCTATGCAACCTGCTTTATCCATATTTTTTTGTATGATAGATTTGACATTATCTAGGACTCTGAGCCCAAGAGGAAGCCATGTGTAAATACCAGAAGCTTGCTGTCTAATCATACCAGCTCGCAGCATTAGAGCGTGAGAGGTGATTTGTGCCTCAGCCGGCTTTTCTTTTAGTACTGGTATAAAATATTCAGATAATCTCACTTTTTCCTCTTTTCCTTTGTTTACTCTATAGATCGTCATCCTCGGACTTGACTCCTAAGGGCCCATAATGTTGTAATAGGTTCTCGTGTCAAACACGAGAATGACGGTAATATGTTATTCTTCTAACACAAATTACTACAAACATCAATCCACCAATTACTGCTAGTAAGCCACCTCCACCCATAATTCCCATAGAAATTTTTGCTTTGAGGGTCAAAGCAGTCGATGGGTCTTTTCTTAGCACTCCATATCCTCCAGACCACGCAAGTCCTCCAATATGAAGCATTTGACCGATAGAGTATATTATAATCTGAATTTTTGCCCAAAACAGTAAATTATCTTTTATTTCTAATAAAAAATATACGAGACACATTAAGCTCAGGCTTATTCCTACAACTGAACCATGGTAATGAGCAGGTATTGTGACATTTATTTCTGAGATTAGCAGGCCTATTAAACAACCTATTCCAAATAATATAAGAGAAAATATGGCTCCAATTCTCCATGGCGAATCTGAGTATAGTAACTCAGATATAATCGAGATCAAAATACTAAAAGCAGCTATTCCTCCTGCATATTTCATATGATTTGTGCAGCTTTCTATAAATTCTGCACTATCTATATTATATAGAAAATGTACTGGTAATATCAAAAGCGCCATAAGTAAGTTAACAGAATAAGTTATTCTATGCATCATAGGAAACATTGGCTCCTTAGATAGAATAGTAATTAAGGAACCTGCCATAATATACATATATAAAAATTGTAATATATGACCCGGGCTCCAAAAAAGCATCTCATAAAACCCATGTAAATCCATAGGATAAATTACTTCATGCTGGAGTTTTTGATAAGACATTATAAGACATAGACCAGATGCGATAAAAATTATACCACCAGTATTAGGTAGTGTTATCATGCTTATTACAAGAACAGAGCATGCGAAAATACTTAACCCCAAAACAAAGCAGAAATTATCTAGCATTGGTATATAATTATTTAGTATTGGAGTTACTTCGCGTGAAGTTAAAGGCGATATGACAATCAACACCATACCAAAAAATGCTAGTTTTGAAATGGTTTTAATAGAATTGGAAATAATGATATTTGATATGTTTCTGATCCATATTATACATGCACCAGAAAGCATCCAGACTAACACGGAAAGGTCTACATGCACCACTAAAGCAGTTCTAAAAATCTCTTTATTGGTGATTAAATCGGATATTCCTGGACTACGTAGCAACACAAGAACTACAGAATATAACCCTGCTATTGCTAATGCAAAAATTCCTATTTTGCACCAGGTATTTACTAGCTTCATAGTGATAATTTATTCGAGTAATCTATCACTATGCATTTTCTATTTTTATTTTCCAGTAAAATCTTTATTTCTATTATTTTTTCTGGCAAAATTTGCATTATTATTTCAGGCCACTCAATAATGACTATATTTTTGCCATTGAAAGCATCTTCGATAGCTAATTCATATATTTCTTCTTGGCGCTTTAGTCGATACAGGTCGTAGTGATAGATGTTCCCGTAAATCTGTAATAACTGGAATGTTGGGCTTGTCACATTAGTATCTTTACCCAATAATGAGCTTATCAAATATTTACAAAATGTAGTTTTCCCAGCACCTAGTTCTCCTTTTAGGGCTACAACATCTCCAATAGAGATTTGGGTTGCTAATTTTTTAGCTAAATTAGCAGTTTCTTGCATAGAAGTTATATTTATTTCAAATTTCATTAGTTAAGGTTCTCTTTCTCCCATAGTGTTAATATTTGATTCTAATTCTTCATCATATGCAGCTATTTTTCCTTCTGTTATATATGTATTAAGCATAAATGATCTTGTAGATTCATCTAACATACCATCTGTAATTTTATTTGTGAATCTTTGCTGGGCTTTTAATAGTCTTGTAGCAGATTTATTATTAATAACATAAGCATGCATTCTGATTACACTATAGCTCCCATCTAAGTGTATCAATTTATTTTCTTTTTCTTCTTTTGCTGAATCTAAATCTGGGTTTTCATTATATCCTAGATATATAAAATCCCATTTTTCAGGCAATGAATTAAATACTACTTCTATCTTTTGCTTAAAATTATCTGCTAATTTTACGTCATCTTCAAAAATTACAGCAATTTGATCATCTTTAGAATTTGCAATCTGTGCCCATAAAATACGGGTGCTACAATTTAATCCTATTGCTCCTGCAGACAATTCTTTATAAGAAGGTACTATATATTTCTTTTTTCCAGGAACGTATACAAAATCTGGCTCATTTGGCTTATCTTTATAAGAGTCAGCATAACAATACACATTGTATTTTTTACCTTCTTCCCATAATTTTGGATTAGCTTTAAGATCGGTTCCTGTAAATTTATTTTGGGTCGTAGTATCAACTATAACTATGTTATATCCATTTACAGCCTCAAATCTTTCTATTTTTATCCCATTTTTTTCAAATTGCTTTTGCACAGATTCCATTCTATCTGCAGAAGAAGCAAGATTAATAAAATAAAACCTTTTTTCAGCATTATTATTTATAGTTGGGCTGTTGAAATATCTATCAATTTTATTGACTGTGAAAGTAACGGTATCTTCAATCTGATGGACTGTCTTACAAACAAATCTACAAAGCTTCTTTCTAAGAGGTTTAAAGATTAAAACACATGCTAGAATTGTTAGTAATATTAAAATAGTTTTTTTCTTACAACTCATAATGACCTTGATAATTTTAGGGAATTATAAGTGAATATAATATCTGAGTCAATTAGATTACTTTGACTTGATAATAGTCCGAAGCATAAAATTTGTTGAATATTCGAATATCAATGTGTATTATTCCATGAGCCAATTCTCAGACAATATCATGCCATATCCATTTGTTTTTAAATTATTTTAATTTTTATTTCAACCTTTATACTAGCAGTAGTTGGATGGTGTTATTACTATTTCCCAAAAGGGCCTGTAGTATTGGAACTAATTGGAGGATTAGGAAATCAAGTATATCAATATTCCGCTGCTTATTCTCTAGCAAAATCCACAGGTCGAAAACTCTATATTCTTATAGACCCAAAATCTGAAAAAAGGGGTAATCTTTTGCCTCATCAAAGAAATCATTCATTAACGCAATTCAATATACCCGAGGAAAATATATTGCGTAAAAATAAGCTTGTGAGAGTGCTTTTAAATTTATTATTTCCACCAGCTAAAAGAGATAGATTTATTCCTATTATTGGCGTTGGTGAAGAAAATTTTATGTCTGTCAAAGATAGTAACACATCAAAATTATTATGGCTATACTCTCATTTTGAATCTGAAATCTTTTTTGCTGAATATAAAGATGAAATTAGGGAAGTTCTAGATGTGGATAAAACAAAATATGCTACATCAATAAAAGAAGATAAAGAGCAGTATGGTAGGCTAAATAGTATTATTCGACAATTACAGCAAGAAAATAGCGTTTGTGTGCATGTAAGACGCGGTGATTTTGACGAAGAATTTTATATGCCTATAAAATTCCAAAAACAAGCTATGGAATTATCCAAACGACTTATCGTCAATCCACAATTTTATATTTTTTCTGATAGTATTGACCAAGTAAAAGAAGAGCTTGGTTTTAGCAATAATATTACCTACGTAAGCAAGCCAGATTCGTTGCCTATGGTGGATTTATTTTTGCTTAGTAAATGTGCAAATAATATAAATGCAAATAGTACCTTTAGCTGGTGGGCCTCATATTTGAACAAAAACTATGAGCGTCTTGTTGTGCATCCTTATCCAGCTCTTAAAAATGTTTTGCTAAATCGTTTTGTAGGTGATCAACTGAGTTTTTATACTAGAAAGTCAATGATATTTGGAACAGGTAATTATCCTACAAATTGGGTGCTGTTAGCTTATAAACAACCTCCCTTATCTGAAGTAGCCAAGAACAATGTTTCTGAGGAAAAATATAATCAGATATTTAAAGATTACAAGGAGCCGTTATTTAATATTTATTCAGGTGACTTAGCTCAATTAGATTTATGCGAACAGAGCTGTGACTTTCGACCAGGGTTATGTTTTTTAAATGGAAAAAGCCCTAAACCTACTGTTGTTACAGCTTATTATCAAATTCCAAACAAATATAGCCATGATAAATATATAAAATGGGCTGAAAATTTTCTTAGCATTCCGTTTAACTTAGTAATATTTACAGATAAAGAAAATATTGAGTGGATAAAGCAAATGCGCGGTGATTTACCAATAAAAATAATTGAGAAAGAAAAAGACCAATTTTACCATAACAAATTTCACAAAATATATGAACGAGATTTAGCTAAAGATATGGGTAAACATTCCGTAGAACTATATACAGTATGGGCTGAAAAAGTAAAATTTGTGAACGAAGCTATAGATAGAGATTTTTATCATTCTAAACATTTTGTATGGTGTGATATAGGGGCTTTCAGAGAACCAGAATATGTGAATAATAATTTTACTAGTGCAAAATTCTTTTTAAATGGTCAAATATCACTTGTAGTGATACAAGAATTTACTTTAAAAGAAATGTCTGAAAAACTTATGGCTAAAGGTGCGGTTAGAGTAGGTGGTGGTGTACAATTAGGGGATATTGCTGCATGGCGTGTTTATAATGAGATTTGGGATAAAACAAGAGATGATATGATGGAAGAATCCATAAGTACGTCTAATGATCAACGTGTAGCAGCCACAATTGCGCTAAGATACCCGTGGTTAGTACATTTGATTTATCTTGATTTAGGGTATAAAGGCAACGCTTGGTGGTACATGCTAAATAAATACAAGAACTAGCTTATTCGTTCTTATTTTCGTTTTTGGTCAAAAATGGAAGTAACTCTTTAACTCAAACCCCAACACATTGAGCGGGAACACCACTTCTGGATTCATTAAATTTGAATTTAATCTCGCCGTTAAGTAAGTGCAACACCACTTCTCCACCATGTCTTAATGCTCCAAATAGCACTGAATCTGCGATTTTTTGCTTCACTTCAGTGTCGATGATACGGTCTAAGATTCTCGCTCCTTTTGATGAATCAAGACATTGTTGGGCAAGATATTTTCTTACCGATGGATCAACATTAATAATAACGTTTTTATCAGCAAGCTGAGTCTCTAATTCTGTAATATTTTTATCGACAATCTTTCTGATCTCTTTATCACCAATCTTATTAAATAATATCATCTCATCAAGTCTACTGCGGAATTCAGGACTGAATACCTTTTCTAATGCACCTTTAACTGCACCAGAATCATCTTCTGCATTTTTACCAAAACCTAAAGAAGATTTAGACATCTGATCAGCACCAGAATTTGTAGTCATTATAACGATTGTGTGAGCAAAATTTACCATCTTACCAGTAGAATCTGTAAGCTTACCATGATCCATAACCTGTAATAACAAATTAAATATGTCAGGACTAGCCTTCTCTATTTCATCTAATAACACAACAGAATAAGCGTTTTTATCTACTTCTTCAGTAAGAAGACCGCCTTGATCAAACCCTACATATCCCGGAGGTGTTCCTATTAATCGCGATACCGTATGAGCCTCAGAATATTCTGACATATCAAATCTGACAAGCTGCATATTACAGAAATGTGCTATTTGTTTTGCGAGCTCTGTTTTACCAACCCCAGTAGGTCCTGCAAACATGTAGCATCCTATAGGTTTGTTAGAACGACGTAATCCTGCTTTGGATAGTTTTATGCTAGCACATAATGTTTCTACCGCATGATCTTGACCAAATATTACAGATTTTAGGTTTTGTTCTAATTTTTGCAATTTAGTAGCTTCATCTGTGGCTATTACTACAGATGGTATATGAGCTATATCAGCCACTATTGTTTCAATATCTTTTTCTGTAATTACTTTATTCGTACCAGATTCTATTTTTTTGCGTGAACCAGCTTCATCCAATAAATCTATGGCTTTATCTGGTAAATAACGGTCAGTGATATAACGCTCAGAAAGTGCTACCGCTGCTGCCAAGGCCTCTTCTTCATATATAACATTATGGTGTTTTTCGTAATATTCTTTCAGTCCTTTTAGAATTGATATTGTCTCATCAACGCTAGGAGCTTGGACAACGATCTTTTGGAAACGCCTTACCAATGCCGCATCTTTTTCAAAATGTTTATGGAACTCTTTGAAAGTAGTTGCACCAATACATCTAATATCTCCACGAGCTAGTGCAGGTTTTAACAGGTTGCTTGCATCTAGCGATCCAGTGGTAGTTGAGCCAGCTCCAATAATATTATGGATTTCATCGATGAATAATATGGAGTATGGTTTGTTTTTTAACTCGTTAATTATTGCTTTGATACGCTCTTCGAAATCACCACGATAACGTGTTCCTGATACTAGGCTTCCAATATCTAAAGTATAAATTACAGCATCTTTAAGAATTGGTGGCACATCGTTTTGAACTATTCTAAGCGCTAACCCTTCTGCAATAGCTGTTTTACCTACACCTGGCTCTCCAACCAAAATCACGTTATTCTTTTGTCTACGACATAATATTTCTATAGTTCGCTGTATTTCTATTTTTCTTCCTACCAGATTATCTATATCTCCTGCACCTGCTTGATCATTTAGATTAATACAATGTGTTGCAAGTATATTGCCATTTGTAGGATTTTGAGGCTTATTATCCAAAATTGATGAAGGATTGTCTGTCTTAATAGGATTTATAACAATATTTTCCTTCTTTTTTTCCAACATATCATCATATTTTTTGATATTGATTTTACTTATATCTTCAAAATTATATGTGTTTTGTGTTAGATAATTTATTACATCTGTTCTCGCCATACCATGTTCTTTTAAGCAGCTTACAGCATATGCATTAGCCTCAAAAAATAATTCAGCCAATATATGTGCTCCAGTTATATATCCATATCCTGTAGCATGACCATGTATTGCAGCACGGTGTAGCACTCTTTGAAATCCAGCGGTTGGTTTTGCAGAGCTACATTGATCATTTACTAAAGCTTTTAGCTCGTATCTAAGATAATGATCTAACTGGTTATATATGCTCATTAGATTGACATTATATTTTTGAAATACCTTACAAGCCTCAACATCTTCAAGCAAAGATAAGAGTAAGTGCTCAAAAGTAGCATATTCATGCTTGTAGTTGCTTGCTATCGCTAGAGCTTTGTTTAGAGTAGATTCTAGTGATTTGGATAACATAACATCTCACATCTGAGTTAATATTTAATTAATGCGACAACATGATTTTAATGTTATTGTAAAACTATTTTTTAACCAAAACAATCTATTTTAACATTTTTTGCTAAAGATTTTTATAGAATGTCATTGTATATATGTTAGTATTACCCTAATAGAAGAAGAGATTTAACGTATGAGTAGTGTGTTTTTGAGAGTTTTAATACTTATGATTAGATTGTATCAAGTTACAATTTCTCCTTTTATAGGTAAAAATTGTAGGTTTTTACCTACATGCTCGGACTATGCAATTGAATCGCTAAAACTTCATGGATTTTTTAAAGGAATATATCTTGGAATAAGACGAATTCTTAAATGTCATCCATTTCATTCTGGTGGAGTAGACGAAGTACCAAGATAAGTTAGTAGCATTTTTATCACTATTTTATATCAAAGTCGAAATTAGTAGATGGAAATGGCTCATTATTAAGGGTATAGTGCCACCATTCTTTACTGTAATCACTGAATCCATTTTGCAACATAATATTTTGTAAATATTGCCTTCTTTTAAGAAAATCACCAGTGAACAAACCTGTTCTATGCCACGATGCCTCGTCAAATAAATCAAAATGACTTCCCATATCTACAGTACCATCATCTATGAACACTATCTCTCTCCCATCAGAGAGTTTTCTGACAGTTTTTGTAATTTCATTTAAAGATTTTAATCGTGAAGTTTTTTCTATCAATGTAAGATCTACTGTACTACCTCTAGAATGCGCAGATTTATTTGAAATATAACCCAGTTCAAATGAACGCGATTTATCAATATAAGGGTAAAAATCGGCTTTTACGTCAACTACAGATGAACTAGCCGCCCACTCCACAAAATGCTGCACAGCTTTTACAGGACGGTATGCATCATATATTAAAAGAGAATAGCCGTCTTTATCTACTATTTTTTGTATTAAGGATAGTCTATTTGCTAGATCTATAGTCATTACAGGACGATTCGCTTGATAACCATTCACAGCCTGCCCCAAAAAATTTAGACTAGTAGAATAGCGTATGTCATATAAAATGGTTTTATCTATTTCATCTAGATATACAAATTTTTCTGGTAGCATTATATTATTCCTCATATCATCATGCCATTCCTCGAGAATCAGTTTGTATATGATGACAGCTAATCTTCGTTTCCTTCCAGATGTCCTGATAATTTATCTTTTTCTGTATTCATCCATTCGCCGATTTGCTCTGTTATAACACGCACATCATCTTCTGGCTTCACTCGAATTACATGTCCTATTTTTACTTGTATAGTACCAGGCTTTCTAACCCAAAACCCCTTTGGCCAAAACATCCCTGCATTATGCACCATAAGCACTATGGGTACGTTATTCATTTGAGCCAATTTAACACCAGCAGGCTTTAGTTTTACTCTTTTACCAGGCTTAAGTCTTGTAGCTTCCGGAAACATCACCACCCAGAGTCCATCTGATAGTTTTTCAGCCCCCATATTTAATATCTGATTTACTGATAAATTATCACTTCTATCTATTGCTATTGGTTCAACTAAACGCAAACCTAACCCAAAGAATGGTACATTATAAAGCTCTTTTTTAATTACCCAGCTTTGCATCGGAAAGATATATGGCATGATAATATTATCCCAAAAAGACTGGTGATTAGCTAATATTATTGCAGGCCCTTTAGGAAGCTTCTCAAGAAATTCTATTTCATGATCAATTTTGCATATAGATTTTATAATATTCAGGAATGTCCATACATACGCTCTTACAATGTAGTATCTAGTTTTATACTGAGCTCCAAAAACAGATAAAATAAGAAGAGGGATTACATATAAAAAAGAAACTACAGTAATTAATATATAGTTTATGATTACTCTAAGCTTCCATTGCCAGGCTAGATCATCTTCGATTAGGGGTTGTTTCATTTAGTGGTACCTATAAATACAGGTCTATAATATGCTCTAGTACGGCTCGACCTAAGGTCTACGCCAGACCTAGTATCTTGACAAATCATGGTGGGCTATGACAGACTCGAACTGCCGACCACTTCGGTGTAAACGAAGCGCTCTACCAACTGAGCTAATCGCCCTCAATTGCACATGAGATGAGAATATGCACTAAATGGAGAAAATAATCAAGAAATATTTGAATCATAGTTATCAATCGCTGATGAACCCAGGTCTATTTTTTCCATCCATATTCCATATAAAAGACTTTATTTTCAATATTCTCTAAAGCTTTTCTAGCATATTCCACCATATTTTCTGGAAGATTGTTTTTATGGAAAAATTTAAGCTCTGAGCATTTTTCTGGCTCCATATTTTGAACTTCACCAGAATATTTTTTAGGCCTCATAAAAATATCAATATCTTCTCTGTCGCTACTTCTATGCATTATATGAACTATCTCAAGATCTTCTGGCAAAATTTCAATTCCAATCTCTTCTCTTGCTTCTCTACATATAGAATATGTAGCTGGCTCTCCTTCTTCTGCGTGACCTGCAGCAAACATCCATTTACCATCCCCATAACTTGTATTTTGCCTAAGCCCAAGAAGGATTTCGTTATCTTTTTCTAGAACAAGATACACACTTAAGTTGGGTTTAGCTTTCATTTTTTTGTTATGCTCATGTATGAATTAAGAGAATCCTCTGCAGTTTTATGTAAACTTAGGCATCAAGCCATAGCATCACGTAAAAGTGGTTCGAACGTAAAACGACTTGTAAAAACTACATTTTACTTTGAAAATAATATAATGCAGCTATAGCCATCACAGCTATAGCCTGAGATATTATTCTCATACACATAAGTTTTGTACTATGGCTTATATTCATCTTATTACCAAGAGCCATAAGTATAACCCCCGAAACTAGTATTCCTAAGGTAATGCACATCATAATAAATGGTATTGAATGACTCATGTTATTTTTCCTTTGCTGTTTTGAATTCATATGGGTAAGCAATGTCAAATTTGCTTTCTTTAAATTTATCTTTTACAGCAATATTAATTAAATCACGTATATATTCTATATTATATTGCTCTGCTATTTTAGAATAAAAATATACCGAATATAAATATTTTGTTCCACTAATCCCTATCAAATGAATATTTGCTTTAGGGCTATCAGCAACAGAATCGATCGAATTAACGGCTGCTAATATTAAGTCTCTGACTTTAGACTCATTCTGATCTCCAATTTCTATGCTCACTCTAACATTATTTTCAACAAGATTTTTATGTGTCTTAAGTTTAACAAAAATACTATGGATAAAATTACTGTTTGGGATCACTATATGAGAGTCAGAGAATGTTCTAATTATTGTAGATCTAATACCAATTGACTGAACAACTCCTACTACGCCATTTATTTCAACTATATCTCCTATTTTCAGGGATTTTTCAAGCACTACAATAAGTCCGCTTAAGAAATTCCCTATAAGAGCTTGAGCTCCTAAACCCACACTCAAAGCTATAGTACCACCCAAAAATGCGAAACTACTTATGGGTATATTAGCTAGATCTAATATAAAAATTCCATATATGAAAATAATCATATATGTGACTATTTTTTGTAACACATACGCTGTGGTATTATCTTCTTCTATATTTTTTGCAATATATGTATGTAGTTTTGCAACGAGTATTTTACAGTATTTCATACCAATCCATAGCATAAATAATGCTATTACTAGGTTGCTTACCATCATGTCATTGTTGCCAATATTGAATAAAGGATAGTTCCATATTTTACTAAAATATATTTCTTGCATATGTTTTAATTTGCTCCAATTTTTTAATTCTATCCTTTTATCATAGATAAATATAATAAACCAATTGCATACAATAGAAGGTTTAGTATATAATTTTCAAGATTAAAATGCAATAATGGACCCTTATGCCAAAAATAGAATTGCCTGATAACTACAAACCATCAGAAAAAGAAAAATATATGAATCCTTTGCAGATTGAGTATTTCTCTCGAAAACTCAATTCCTGGAAAGAGGAATTACTGAACAATTCTAGAGATACCCTTACGCATCTAAAAGAAGAAAACTGGAACGAACCAGATTTAAATGATAGGGCCACCATAGAAACTGATACTGGCATTGAGTTACGCACTAGAGATCGCTATCGTAAACTTATTGACAAAATAGATGAGGCATTAAAACGTATAGAAATAGGAGAATACGGATATTGCGAGGAAACTGGAGAAGAAATAGGTCTTAAAAGGCTAGAAGCGCGTCCTATTGCTACCTTGTGTATAGAAGCTCAAGAACGTCATGAAAACTACGAGAAACAACATCTCGATTTTGATGATGAAGATAGGTAATAATGGCAACAATAAATAGCAAGACCGCTGCTAGAATAGCTGCTATCCAAGCCTTGTACCAATTCGACATTAACGGACGTACAGATAAAATAGAGTCTGTTATAGATAATATACAAAAATCTTATTTGAGCGAAGATTTCAAGGAGCTATTTGATATACCAGAAAATGTCTCTATGAAGTTACATAACGATTATTGTAAAACACTTATTACCATAACAATAGAAAACTTGAACCAGCTGGATGAAATAATAACATCTCATTTAGTTGATGAGTGGAAGTTTTCTAATCTACATTTCTCACTTGTTGCATTGCTTCGTGTTGGTATTGCAGAATTATTATATTGCCCTAGTACTCCTACTAAAGTAGTAATAAACGAATTTACCAATATTGGTTCTAGCTTAGCGAAACAATCAGAAATAGCTTTCATAAACTCTATACTTGATAGGGTTGGGAAAGAATATAGAGAATCTGCATTGCATTCCTCGCAATAACGTGGTGATAGAACATGACTAACATACGCTCCAAACACATCAGGGTTAAAACGGCTAAAGGACGGAAGACATCCTCCACTATATGGCTAAAAAGACAACTCAACGATCCTTTCGTTCAGAAAGCGAAAAATGAAGGATACAGATCAAGAGCAGCTTTTAAACTTATCGAAATAAACGACAAATTCCATATTTTCAAACCCAATATGAGGATTTTGGATCTAGGAGCTGCTCCTGGAGGATGGAGTCAAATAGCAGCTAAGTTGATCTCATCAAATAAGTCTATACCCAATATTCTAGCTGTAGATTTGCTAGAAATAGAACCGCTTCCTGGAGTTCTAACTATGGTAAAGGATTTTTTAGAACCAGATGCCAAGGATATTATAATTGGAGCATTAGGTGGAAAAATAGATATTGTAATGAGTGACATGGCTGCAAATACCACTGGACACGTTAAAACGGATCATATTCGTATAATGGAACTATGTGAAAAAGCAGCAAGATTCGCATATGAAATACTTAATCCCGGAGGACATTTCATAGCAAAAATATTCAAAGGTGGTACAGAAACTGATCTTTTAAACGAAATAAAACAGAAATTTAAGATAGTGAAGCATT
>CAZIGS010000005.1:0-16005 GCA_964538645.1 uncultured Rickettsiaceae bacterium | reverse complement strand
GATACAATAAATGTCATAGATTCTTTAAAAATCCCAAAACATATAGATGTTATCAAGGTACCATATTCTGAGCCTAGAACAAAGCCCAAGGCTATGAATTATGCTATGGAATATATAAAGGGAGAATATGTGGTGATATATGATGTGGAAGACAGACCTGAGCCAGATCAATTAATCAAAGCAGTTGATGCTTTTTCAACATTTCCAGACTATGTAGTTTGCCTTCAAGGAAAATTGCGATTTTACAATCACGACACTAATTTATTAACTAAATTATTTAATATAGAATATCAAATATGGTTTGATTTTCTGCTTCCAGCAATAGATAAATCAGATCTACCTGTACCTTTGGGTGGAAATAGTAATCATTTCAAAGTTGAGCCACTTAAGAGACTTGGACTCTGGGATGCTTATAATGTTACTGAGGACGCTGATTTAGGTATTAGATTATTTATGCATGGATATAAAACCAAAATCATAGATAGCTATACTTTTGAAGAGGCAACAACAGAGATAACTAATTGGATTAATCAAAGATCAAGATGGATAAAAGGCTTTATACAGACATTTTTTGTATATTTTGGCCAAAGCTCAAATTTAAAGGCCAGAATGAGTCTGAAAAGTAGAATTTGCGTATATATATTCATAGGTTTCACAACATATGGGTTTCTTTTACTGCCATGGTATTTGATAATTCCACAGAGCAATAATTTTACAAACAGCCTATTGTCTAAACCAAATCTATATATGACATTCCTATATATGTATTATTCTGCAGTGATAGTTGCAACCTCTAAGAAACTTAGATTGCTAGACATAGCTGCTCTAATCATTTGGCCATTTTATTTTATCCTACATATTATAGCTGCTTACAAAGGAATATTTGAACTTGTCACAAAACCATTTAGCTGGAATAAGACAAAGCACGAGATAAGCAATGATAAAACAACATCAGATCATTAACATTAGAGACATATATTATCTGTTTAACATGGATAATAACAAATTCCTTTTAGAGCTTCAGATAAAATGCTATATTGTAAAAACTAAAAAGAAAGGAGAATGCCGTAATGTTTAGTTTAAAATTTGTTAGTACAAAGCCAGAAACTAGTATGGATATAGTGTTTCTTATACAGGATGAGAAATTGCCAGAAATATATAAAGATTTAGATAAAAAATCAGGCGGTCTAATATCTAGCGCAATATCTGATGAAAATATCTTTAAAGCAAAATATGGCTCCAGAAAAACTCTTACATATGTACACGATAAACAAACTTATCATATATTGCTTGTAGGACTTGGAGATGAAAAGAAATTGGAAGCTTATAAGATAGAATCAATAGGCGGCCTATTATATATGTCTGCTAGCTGTAGCAAAATAAAAAATCTATATATAGATTGCAATCATCCCCCAAAAAATTTCGACAAAGCAGAATTCGCAAGCCTAATTGCAAGCGGACTAAGGATGAGATCTTATAGATTCGATAAATATCGCACTACCCTTAAAGATGAAGACAAGCCTAAATTAGAAACAGTCCATATTGGTGTATCTGACACAAAATCTGCAGAGAATCATTTTGCACCTTTAGATGCAGTAATTACAGGCGTATTTTTAGCTAGAAATGTTATATCTGAACCTTCAAATATAAAAACCCCTGAACATTATGCAAATATCATAGCTGAAGAGTTAGAAGTACTTGGTGTAGGAGTTGATATACTTGGTGAAAGCCAAATGAGAGACCTAGGAATGGGAGCCTTGCTTGGTGTTGGTCAAGGGTCAGCTCAGGAATCGAAGTTGGTAGTAATGGAATATTATGGAGCAGAAGATAAGGACGCTAGACCTCTAGCTTTTGTAGGCAAAGGAGTAACTTTCGATACTGGTGGTATTTCGATTAAGCCATCTTTAAATATGCATGAAATGAGATACGATATGTCTGGCTCTGCTGCTGTAGTAGGCTTGATAAAAGCATTAGCTATTCGCAAAGCACGAGTGAATGTGGTTGGCGTAGTTGGGCTTGTAGAGAATATGCCAGGTGGAAATGCTCAACGCCCTGGCGATGTTGTAAAAACAATGGCTGGGAAAACAGCAGAAGTATTAGATACTGACGCAGAAGGTAGATTGGTTCTTGCAGATGCTTTATGGTATACTCAAGATAAATTCAAGCCTGAGATTATTGTAAATCTGGCGACTCTTACTGGTGCTATAATAGTAGCTTTAGGCAACACTTATGCTGGTTGTTTTTCTAATAACGATGATTTATCAGCGAGGCTGATTAAATCTGGTACAAAAGTAGATGAAAAATTATGGCGAATGCCTCTTCACGATGATTACGAAGCGATGATAAAATCTGACCTAGCAGACATTGCGAATATAAGCAATGTAAGAGGAGCAGCCGGTAGCTCTACTGCAGCCCATTTCTTGCAGCATTTCGTGAATGGAGTTCCGTGGGCACATCTTGATATAGCTGGTGTTGCCGGAGATAGAAAAGGCTCCAATTTAGTTCCTAAAGGTCCTGTTGGATTTGGGATAAGGTTACTTAATCAATTCATAAAAGATTATTATGAAACAAATTAAACTTCCATATATTTTTGTTGTAGGTAATGAAAAAGGTGGGGCTGGTAAAACAACCTGCTCTATGCATCTCATTGCTGGACTTTTAGAAAAAGGCTTGTCTGTTGCTAGTATAGATGTCGATTGTAGGCAACATTCTCTCACTCGTTACTTACAAAATCGTGAAGCATATAGAGTGAGTAATAATGCCTCTAGCATCCTTATGCCAATACATTCTTTACTGAAAGAAAGCACAGCTGATACGATTGCGGCAAGAGAAGCAGAGGAGAAAAAATCCTTCGAAGCAGCTCTAGAAAAAGCTAAAGAAACTGCAGATGTGATAGTGATTGACACCCCTGGAAGTCATAGTTTTCTATCATGCCTAGCTCACTCCTACGCTGATACTGTAATCACTCCAATCAATGATAGTTTCGTAGATCTTGACGTTATGGCAAAGGTAGATGTTGATGGTACAAAAATCATCAGCCCTTCAATATATAGCCAAATGCTCTGGGCTCAAAAAATGGAGCGCGCAAAAAGAGATGGGCATTCTATAGAATGGGTCGTCATGAGAAACCGACTTAGCAACTTAGATGCAGCGAATAAACGAAATGTGAGCAACGCTTTGGAACAACTGTCTAAACGCATTAGTTTTAGGATAGTATCAGGTTTTAGTGAGCGTGTAGTTTTCAAAGAATTATTTTTAAAAGGACTAACGCTTTTAGACCTTACAAAGATAAGTTATGATAAGCCTTTTAGCATGTCACATGTAGCAGCGAGGCAAGAGCTGCGTGACTTTTTACAAGCTATAGGAGTTGAGGAAATAATAGCTGCGAAAGAGTTAGTAGTTGCATAAAAAATCTTGATACTCGTAGTTAACTCGAGGATGACAAATTTTGAAAAAAGGAAAAATATGGATATATCAGTAAAAGAATTATTTACAATTGGTAGAACAAATAATAATTTTAAAAAAGAAAAAATTTCAAATGAGCTGTTGGAAGAAATATATAATATCGCAAAATTTGGCCCAACATCTGCAAATTGCTGCCCACTAAGAATAAAATTTGTTTTATCGGAAGCTGAAAAGAAGAAACTACTAGGCTGCGTTATGGATGGCAATGTTGCAGCTGTCACTAATGCTCCTGTCACTGCAATTTTTGCTTATGATACAAAATTCTACGATAAAATGGATATATTATTCCCACATAACCCGGGCATTAAGAGCTTTTTTTCAAGCGATGAATCTGTTGCCAAAGAAATTGCTTTCCGTAATGCTACGCTACAAGCCGCTTATTTTATGGTAGTGGCTAGAAGTAAAGGGTTAGCCTTGGGACCGATGTCTGGATACGATAGCACTAAACTCGATGAAGCATTTTTTGCTGGCACCTCGCTCAAGTCAAACTTCATTTGTAATATGGGTTACGCTGCTGGAGAACCCGAACATAAACGCTTACCAAGACTAGAATTTGGCGATGTATGTGAGATTTTGTAGAAATCGCAATCACGAACATGTAGAATTTTGAAGTCATCCCCGCGTAAGCTGGAATCCAGTCTACAACTAGTAGGAATAATGATTTGCTAAATAGGATGAGTAAAATATTTACTCAGAACCAAGAGCTGATTCTTGTCCTAAAATTGACGCACTAGTTGCCTATTTTCATAGGAAACTAGAAATTGTCGCGTTTTTTGACCATAAGTACTATAATCACTATAGCACCTGTAAGGAATTTAAGATCAGATTCTGCGAATCCCGCAGTAATGGCTGAGGCTTGTATCTGTCCATATAGAATCGCCCCAATAAAAGGAGCGCTAATTTGTTTAATTATATTATCAGGATTGATTACAAGCTCTCCAATCATGAGAACTGCTAGAGCCTGAACCACTATCCCAATCCCTATAGAAAGGTCAGTATAGGATTGCATTTGAATTACTATGCTGCTAGAAAGACCACAGAGCGCGTTTCCTATAAATAATCCCAATATAGTATATTTACTTACATCTATTCCATTTCTAGCAGCTAAATGTGGATTTGCCCCTACAGTTCGGAGCCTCAAACCATTACCAGTCTGGAAAAATAACAATATTGGTATAATGACAATCGCATTAAGCCCTAATAAGCTAAGTAGTTGATCAGTTTTATTCCCAGATATTGTAGAAAATAAATTTTCAAAATTCACTAGATCAATATATGGATTATGGCCCATTAGTTTAATATTCACGCTATAGATCATAGTATTTATAATAATACCGGCGAGCATTGTATTAATTTTCAAGCGCAAATGTAATAAAGCCGTCAATATACCAGCAATTCCAGCACATATACATGCGGCAATAGTAGCTATGCCAGGATGTATATCTGCTACTATCAATGCAGCACATATAGAACCAGCAAAAGGATAGGCCATTTCTGCTGTCAGATCAGGAAAATCTAAAAATCTGAACGATATAGTGACACCAATGGCTATAAGAGAAAGTATTAAGCCATGCTCAAGACCTTGCGCAACAATATCAATAAAAACTTGCATTAAAACCCCTCTTTATCTTCCAACGAATGAAGTAATCTTAATAAACGGTCTTTTGTAAGAGATAGTTTTTCATTGCCATAAATATCAAACGCCACCTTTCCATGATGTAATATTATTAGCCTATCTCCATATTCTATAGCGTCTGTAAAATCCTGCGAGACCATCAATGTAGTTATATTTTGAGATTCTGCTTTCTCTATAATATATTTCATTAATGATAACTTTGTTTTTGAGTCTAATGCAGTAGTATGTTCATCAAGAAGCAGTAATTTTGTATTAGCAGTCATAGACATCAATATAGATATAATTTGCCTTTTGGCTAAGGAAAAAGATGCCAAAGGTTTATATAAATATTTTTCTAAACCTAAACCCATCTCTGCCAAAACCCCATATATTTGCTTTGCATAGTTGTTATATAATCTGAAAGATGGGGTTTTATCACGTAAATAGCTTATTACAAAATTTTCTAGCAAGGTCATTTCTGGTACAATGTTATCTTCAATATTTTGCATTACGCTACTGATGAATTCCGCTCTTTTATGAATTGCCAAATTCATAATAGACTTCGAGTCTAAATATATTTCCCCACTATCTGCCTTATATTCCCCCATGATGGTTTTAAGAAGGCTAGTTTTACCACTACCACTATTACCAATGATAACACAAAACTCACCTGGTCGTAGTTCAAAATTAATGTTGTTTAATATAGGATCCAGCTTTAAAGGCAAAGATTTACAAAGACCTTTTATATTGAGCATCGACTATCTTATTATATAAGTTGATTTAGGCAAAAATCTCGGAAGTTGAAAATTGATCTTATTAAGCCTTGTTGTGCTAATAAATCCATCATGATCTCCTACATCTGGATATACAGGCACTATATCTTTTAAATTTTTTCCTTTAAGCGCCGCACTTACTAAGTGCCCTGCTTTCACACCTACTTTGTAATAAGAAATGCCATAGCTCGCAAATACCTTATTCTCTTTAACCTCTTCAGCATTCATATTAAATACTGGGATTTTCATTGTTTCTGCAATAGATACTATTACTGGTAATGAAGGCTGAATGGGGCCACTAGGACCTACATATATCATATCTACAACATCTTTAAACCTATTCATTTTCTCTGGTATCTCATTAGCTGATTCAACAGATATTGCTACAAGTTCCATCGAAGCATCAACAGCAGCCTTTTCCATAGACTTAAGCATCGCTATATCATTTGCTTCATGAGTAGCATATAGGATACCGACTTTTTTTATCATAGGTGAGAGTTGCTTTGCAAATTTCAAAAGCAGAGCAAGCTCTTGTGTATCTGCGCTGCCTGTAATATTTTGTTCTGCCTTGTCATATTGCTTAAGTATACCAGCTTCAACTGGATCTGTAACAGCTGCAAATATTATGGGTATATCTTTTATGCTATTCTTAGCCATTTGAGCTACTGGAGTCGAAATTGCTACTATTACTTTCGGTTTAATGGCTCTAAGCCTATCGAGCATATTCATTATTTGAGATTTATCGAAATTCACATCCACAATTTCGAACTCTACTGTCTTCCCTTCTCTAAAGCCCTTTGCATATAAACCATCTTTAATACCACGAACAGTTTCTTGCAAAGAGGAGTGAGAACCATAATTTGCTATTGCTACAATTGGCAACCGACTATAATGTGGGTCTAAAATCCTATATAGGCCAGTCATAAATAATATTGCTATCGTAGTTAAGAGTAATATATGGGCACGCGACATTGAGACAACCTTTTATGTTGAGAGTATCTGTCAATAATTTAACTATAAGAAAGTAATAAAGCTAGATCTAACTACCAAATTCATCGCGAATAGTAATAGGATGTAGTCTTTTTTGTCAAAACCCAATTAGTTTTTGTTTGCATTAGATGCAGAAGATTGATATAGTTTTATGCTTAAGATTTTACAACAACCTAATCAATAGTGCGCACCAATGTCTAAAAAAAACCAAGAACCAACCAAATCTAAGGATTTACAAGCAGTCAAAGAACATTATCAAGATTACCCTTATCCATATAGAAATCCCGAGGATGAAAAACATAGAATGTTTACAACATCTGGAGAATATCTTGGGGAAATGAATCATTGGTTATTTAATGGCAAAGAAGATTTTAAGAAAAATTTCCGCATTTTAATAGCAGGTGGTGGAACTGGAGATTCTTCTACGTTTTTGGGCGAGCAGCTTAAGAATACAGAGGCGGAAATAATATACCTAGACTTTAGTAAAGCGAGCTTAGAAATAGCTAAAAAGCGCGCTGAAATTCGAGGAATCAAAAATATCAAATTTATTCATGAATCTATTTTAAATATTCCAAATCTAGGATTGGGGAAATTTGATTATATAAACTGCAGCGGTGTTTTACACCATTTAGAGTCTCCAACAACAGGTTTAAAAATCCTAAAAGATTCCCTAAATGAACGTGGTGGTATGGAAATAATGATATACGCCAAATACGGACGTACAGGTGTTTATCAAGTCCAAGAATTGATGCGCATGATAAATCACGATGTTACAAATAGAGCTGAAGAAGTTATGAATGGCAAAATTGTTGTTAACTCTCTTCCAACAACTAATTGGTATGTACGTGGACAGGATTTATTAGCAGATCATATACATCATGGCGATATTGGTCTATATGATATGTTTTTACATAAACAAGATAGAGCATATTCTATTCCAGAAATGTACGACTTTATTCATGAAGCTGGTCTCAATTTCGTAGAATTTGCTGAAGTAAAGGAAAGATTAATTATAAAAATAGAAAATTATATCAAAGATTTTTCTCTGCTTGCAAAAGTAAAATCCATGCCTATTGAAAAACAACAAGCAATAGCAGAACTTATAGCTGGCAACCTAATAAAACATACAATATTTGTATCTAACAAAAAAGATACTATTGCTTCACTTGATGATCTAAACAATGTTCCATATTTTTATCTAGCTCCAAATTGCGCTCAACAAATTTATGAGCATTTAGAAAATCTTACAACTCCAGGAAATGCTATAAATTTCACCTTAAATAGCCCACTTGCTGGTAATGTGAATATTGTGATGCCAATCTCTAATTTCTCAAAATTTATTTTCAAAGAACTAACCAATGGCTCTAAGAGCTTAAGAGAGATATTTGATTATGTAAAAACACAATTTAAAGAGCAAATTTCTGATCAAGTTCTGGTAGCAGATGTAAAGGCTAGCTTTGATCCGTTGATCTCTTGTGGAACAATGCTACTTAGAGACAAGTCTATTATTTTTGAACAGCATTTAGAAAATCCATCTCCTAGCAAGAAAGGGAAGTAACACATTACTGTTTAATTACGTTTAATGTCATCAAAGAGACACGTGTCATACTAGCATTTTGTATCGTCCTCGCCCCTCGTGTTAAGCACGAGGGTGAGGAAAGTTGTGGATCCCAGCTTCCGCTGGGATAACATGAAGCGACAACACGAGTACTATTTTCACTAATGCCACTCGCAACAACTAACTCAAATAAATCCAAACTACCCTATTGCTTATCACTTTCAATAGGAGTATATTGCGATTGTAAGAGTGTAATCGTCATTGCGAGTAATGCCATTAGGCGCGATGAGCAATCCATAAATGTATTTCATATATCGCCATGGATTGCCGCGTCGCTACGCTCCTCGCAATGACGCGTACCAAACAGCCAAAAAGGAGCAATATCATGTCACAAATTTTTGTAGGAAAACCAGCGATAGATTTCACATCAAGCGCTGTAATGCCTGACAACGAAATAGAGTTCGAATTTTCTCTTAGAAAATATCTAGATGGATCAAAAGGTGTTTTATTTTTCTATCCTTTAGATTTCACATTCGTATGCCCATCTGAAATCATATCATTCCATAATAAATTAGGTGAGTTTGCAGCCCGCGATACTAAAGTGGTTGCAGTAAGCGTAGATTCTCACTTCTCGCATTTAGCGTGGAAACATACGCCTCATAACAAAGGTGGTATTGGCAATGTGCAATTTCCTATGGTGTCAGACCTAAAAAAGCAAATCTCTACGACTTATGGCGTACTTAATGATAGTGGTATTTCTATGAGAGGTACATTTGTTATAGATGAAAATTTCACATTACGTAACATGGTTGTTAATGACCTACCATTAGGTAGAGATGTTGAAGAAACATTGCGTATTATTGACGCAATAGATTTCCATCGCGAAAATGGTGATGTGTGCCCTGCTGGGTGGCATAAGGGCAAGGAATCAATGACACCATCTGCAGAAGGTGTTGCAGATTATTTAGCATCTAATGCTGAGACCTTATAGTGTCATCACGAGCGAGCGTAGCGATGTGTCGTGATCCATTATACGATTCTGAAAGAATCGTATGTTATAGAAGCTTACAGCATTTGTATAATGGATTGCCGCGTCAGGCTTTTAGCCTTACTCGCAATGACAATTTAGGTGCAGTCTAATGTTGGCTTGGCCAATAATAAAAAATCCTTTTAAAAAACCGATATCTTCTGATTACTCTCAAGAAGTAATCGATATATTGAGATTAATCAGGTCTGAAAATATAGGGCCTCGCACGTTTTTTTCCTTAATCAAAATATATGGCACAGCCTCTAAAGCTCTCGAAAATATTAGGGACCTATCATTAAGAGGTGGTAGAGCAAAAGCGATCAAAATATGCTCTGAAAAGAAAGCATATGATGAAATCAAAAATTTAGACCGCATAGGCGCAAGAATCCTAACATATCTGGATAATGACTATCCTAATATGCTTAAGAATGTTCTAGACAGACCTCCTGTAATTACATATTTAGGTAATAAGGACTTATTTCAAAAAAAGACCTGTGCAATTGTTGGAGCACGCAATTCGTCCATAAATGGAAAAAATTTTGCAGCCACGATAGCAAGAAACCTATCCGAAAATAATATCACTGTAGTTTCTGGTCTAGCTAGAGGTATCGATGCAGCGGCACATCAAGCTTCGCTGCCAAATACTATCGCAGTAATAGCTGGAGGTATCGATCATATATATCCTAAGGAAAATACTGAATTATACCATAAAATAGCTGAAACCGGGGCTATTATTGCTGAGAATTATATTGGATCGCAAGTAAACCAAGGTAGCTTTCCTCAGAGGAATAGAATAATAGCAGGTATAGCACATGTAACTTTGGTTGTGGAAGCTGGCACTAAATCTGGCTCTTTAATCACAGCAAGACTAGCATTAGAAAATGGCCGGGATGTTTGTTCTGTACCAGGGTTTCCATTAGACCCGCGGTGCGAAGGATCTAATAGGCTGATAAAGGAAGGAGCGTATTTGGTAGAATCATATCACGATGTATTAGATCTGTGTCAAAATGAGTATAGGATTTATGGAACAAGAGAAGGTAATAAGGAGCATTCTGTAAATCCTGGAAATATTGACTGTGATTTAGTAACTACAGAATTTAGGAGAACAATATCTTCTATGTTTTCCTCTACTCCGATTGGTCTAGATGAAATTCAACAACATACTAGATTGCCTCTTCCAGTTATATATACTATATTGCTAGAACTAGAATTAGCAGGACAAATAACGCGACATACTGGAAATAAATTTGCATTACTCTATTAATTTTGGTATGTATTGTGCTGACAGCTCTGTCACGACGACATTACAAGGAAAAACATGAAATTAGTAATAGTAGAATCACCAGCTAAAGCCAAAACTATCAATAAATATCTAGGTAAAGACTTTGAAGTTATTGCCTCTTTTGGACATATTCGTGATCTACCATCGAAAACTGGTTCTGTTTTACCTGACGAAGATTTCGCAATGAAATACGAAATTCCAGCTTCATCGAGTAAGCATGTTAAAGCAATTTGTGATGCCGCAAAAAAAGCCGATATAATATACCTCGCAACTGACCCTGACCGCGAAGGGGAATCAATCTCATGGCATGTTGTAGAGGCTATAAGAGAGAAAAAAGCTCTAAAAAAAGAAATTCCAATAAGACGAGTAGCATTCTCTGAAATCACTAAAAAAGCGGTGCTCAGCGCTATTGAAGAAGCTCGGGATATAGACCAAGATTTGGTTGATGCTCAGCAGGCAAGAAGAGCTTTGGATTATCTTGTAGGTTTTACATTATCACCAGTGCTTTGGAAAAAATTACCAGGCAGTAGATCTGCAGGGCGTGTACAATCAGTAGCACTAAGACTGATCTGCGAAAGAGAACATGAGATAGAGAAATTCAAAACGCGTGAATATTGGTCTATTATTGCTGATATGATGCCAGCTAGTAACCAAATATTTAAAGCGACGCTTAATAGAATAGCTGATAATAAATTAGATAAATTCGCTGTTACATCAGCGACTCAAGCTGAAGAGTTAGTTGCAGATCTAAAAAAACATAGCTACAGCATTACAGATATAGAAAAAAAGCAGCAAAGAAGAAATCCTCCAGCGCCTTTTACCACTTCTTCCCTACAACAAGAAGCTTCTCGTAAACTGGGTTTTGGGGCTAAGCGTACTATGCAGATAGCGCAAAAACTGTATGAAGGGATTGACGTTAACGGAGAAACTACAGCGCTCATTACTTATATGAGGACAGATGGTGTATCTATAGCTCAAGATGCTTTGGATGCAACTAGACAATGGATTAAAGGGAATTTGGGTGATAATTATCTACCAGAACAGCCAAGACTTTATAAAGCTAAAGCAAAAAACGCTCAAGAAGCACACGAAGCCATTAGACCCGTTGACCCATCTCTAGTACCAGATAAGATAAAAAACTCTATAGATACGGATTTTTTCAAATTATATGACCTAATTTGGAAACGTACTATTGCATGCCAAATGGAAAATGTAGTTATAGATACTGTTGGTGTTAATATAGATTCTGAAGATAAAAAATATGGGTTTAGAGCTACTGGATCTACTATAGTTTTTGATGGTTTTTACAGAATTTATAAAGAAGATGTGGATGACAAAGATGGTGATGATGAGAGCAATACACTACCACCTCTTAAAGAAGGCGAGGCTTTAGCTGCTAAAGAAATAACACCGAATCAGCATTTTACAGAGCCACCTCCACGTTATAGCGAAGCTAGCTTGGTAAAAAAAATGGAAGAGCTAGGTATTGGTAGGCCTTCCACATATGCAACGATTATATCTGTATTGCAGGATAGAGATTATGTAAGACTTGATAAAAAACGCTTTATTCCAGAGGATCGGGGTCTTATTGTTACTGCGTTTTTGGTTAATTCTTTTCTTAAATATGTTGAGTATAATTTTACAGCTGAATTAGAAGATAAGCTGGATGATGTAGCAAGCGGCAATATGAAATGGAAAGATTTGCTCCGCGACTTTTGGACAGGATTTATAGCCAATGTGAAAGATGTAGAGCAATATAAAATCAGCGATGTTCTAGCCCAGCTTGATGAGGTATTATCAGACCATCTATTCCCTGCGAATCAAGATGGCAAAGATCCTCGTTGCTGCCCCTCATGTTCTAATGGTAGACTATCACTTAAATTAGGAAAATTTGGTGCATTCATAGCTTGTAGCAATTACCCAGAATGTAGTTTTACAAGACAATTAGCTGTTGATAAGGATGCTGGGGAAGAAATAAAAGAAGAAAAGCCTGCAGACATATTGCTAGGTCAAGATGTATCTGGCACAGATATATTGCTTCGCAAGGGACCATATGGACCATATATACAGGTAGGTCATGCGACTTCTAAAGCTGATAAACCTAAACGCACCCCTCTGCCAGCTGGATATAAGCCGGAAGATATAACTTTAGAAATCGCTTTGAATTTGCTCTCACTGCCTAAGCTTATAGGGAAACATCCAGAAACAAATGAAGAAATGCTTGTAGGTATTGGTAAATATGGACCCTATATCAAATACATGGGCAAATTTGTTTCAATACCAAAAAATATGGATATGTTGGAAGTAACGATAGAAGACGCTGTAGATATTATCGCCAAATCTAAGAAGTAGCTTAATGATGGACCAAAATGTCTCTTTAGTTCGTTACGATATCTATAGATGGCGAGGAATCTCATAAAATTTTTCATAGAGAACTTGCCCTAGAGTTTTTTTTACTGTATTTTAAGCATAATGAGTCTCAAATTAATTATATGATAGGAGAATTATCGTGGAGCAAAATGAAAATTTAAAACTCAATTATTTAGTATTTTATGTACTTGTTGTACTTCCAATATTTCTTCTTGGGTTAGGTGGATGGTATATTAGTGAATGGGGAATTTCGAAGTTCGAAATTATATTATTTGTAGGCGCTTATTACGCTGCTAATATCTCTGTAGGAGTCGGTTTGCATAGATGCTGGGCTCATGGCGCTTATAAGCTGAATAAATTTGTAGAATTTATTCTCATAATGTTGTCTGCTGGTACTCTTCAAGGCCCTTCGCTTGTGTGGTGTTCAGATCATATGGACCATCACACTTATACCGACAAGGAAGGTGATCCTCATAGTCCTATGAAATACGCAAACCCTTGGAAAGGCTTTTTTTGGGCTCATATGGGATGGATGTTATTCACTAAAAGGTCAATGAAAGTCAGCAAACTCGCTATCTCAAAGCTTGGGCATAATGGGTTGCTTCGTTGGCAAATGAAATATTACTGGCAAATTGCTACATTTATGAATGCAATTCTTCCTCCAATAGTTGGATGTTTATTTGGTGGTTGGAACGTTCAATCTGCGCTAGCTGGGCTTATTTTTATTGGCCTTGCAAGAGCTTTGCAACAACAGGCGACATTTTGTATCAATTCTGTATTTCATTTTTGTGGTTCTAGAAAATATTATCTAGGCACAGCTAGAGATGTTTGGTGGTTTTTTCCATTTGTATTGGGAGAAAATTGGCATAATTTCCATCATGCTTTTGCTAGAGATTATAGAAATGGCGTGAAATGGTATCATTTAGATATACATAAATGGATTATTTTTGCTTTAGAGAAGTTAGGTTTAGCAACTGATGTTGTTCGCACCCCAAAAGTAAGGATTGAGGCTAAAGTAGCTGAAACACAGCTTTTACAGCAAGAGCAAATAAAAACAAAATTGTCTACTGTAGAAGAAGCTGCTCGTATCATTGCCCAAGCTGTTGAAGAAAAACTACAGCAGGCTGAAAGATCTGCTGGAGCTTTCGCAGCCAAAGCTAATAAGCAAATGATAACTCTTCACAAGAAGGCGTTAGAATTAGCTACCAATGCAAGAAAAAAACTATCTTCTACTGAGGCTCTACATATTAGCATTTCTAAAAAATATTGGAACCAGTTTAATAAGATAGAAAATATTGCTAAAAAACTGAACATTAGTTTGCCAAAATTCCAAACAGGTTCTTGGTATCAGGCTTAAGTAATTATAAAAATACGTTATCGTCATCCTCGGGCGAAGACCCGAGGATCGAGCGAAATAGTAATATTTGATGATAATTCATGCATGGATCCTCGAGTCTTCGCCCGAGGATGACGGTATCCAATAATGATCAAAATCAAACTCCTAGCTCAGTTTCCGAACTATCTTCCAGATCTAGCTAAATTATGGGTGGATACAATAGGTCAAAAATATTTACCTAATGTTAGTCTTGACCAATATATAGATAGACTAAAAGAGCATTTAAATGAAGAATCACTCCCACTTACATATATTGCAATACATGATAGTACTCCCATAGGCATGGCTAGCCTCAGAATGGATGATGGATTAGATAGATATGATCTGTTTCCCTGGCTTGGAAGTCTATGTGTTGCCGAAAATTACAGAAAGCGCGGTATAGGTAAATTATTGATTCAAGTGATCAAATCTAGGGCTTTTAAAATGGGTTTTCGTAAACTATATCTTTCTACCTTTGATGAATCAGTAGCTGGGTGGTATAAGCGTAACGAATGGATACAAATGCCTGATGAAGCTATGTATGATGGTAAGAAAGTTATTTTGATGGAGATAGAGTTTTAATAATATATATTATGTCACGCTTCAGGATGACATATCCCCTTCAGACAAATATGTGCTATCATGCCCCATATAAGAAGCTGCGTAATCTACACTAGATGCATAACAGCTTAGATTAGGATATGGGGATAGTTCCGTAAGAATAACATATTTATTATCGAGTACAAATTTTATTTCTGATCTTAGTTCTTCCTCCGACATATATTCGCTACGTATTAGAAGCAATTCTAGAGGGATAAATTCCGCGGTATAATCTAAATGTCGAGGATCATCTCTATAATTATCTATTACTGAATTTACATTTCCGCACTCATGGTAAAAACTACCATCCTTGCCAATTGATGAATCTAGTACGTCATTTAACTTTCCTAAAACATCTTCAATATCATCTTTATAGAAGTTAGCTAGACCTATGAGTTCATTGATTTGAGATTGGGTAATCTTATAATTTTCCAATAAATAACTGGTAGTGTCTTTAGCTTTGTCGGATATTAATGGCATGCTTTGTTCCTTAAACATATATTGAGGAACAATATAATATATGATAGAAAATAGTCTAGGAATTTTTGTAAATATATTATATGCAAAAAGGCCCCATGAAATGGAGCCTTTGATATTTTCTTAAAATAGTAGCCGCCTAGATTTAGATTACAGAAACATATACTCTGTCATTTGCTTTGCGAATAAATTCTACTTTACCTTCGGCTATTGCAAAAATAGTATGATCTTTTCCTAGACCTACATTTTCACCTGGAAGAATTTTTGTACCACGTTGGCGTACTATAATATTACCAGGGATAACGAGCTGTCCATCACCTTTTTTTACACCTAATCTTCTACCAGCCGAGTCACGACCGTTTCTGGAACTACCGCCAGCTTTTTTGGTTGCCATTTTTTACTCCATATATTTTCAACTACCAAGCTCTCAAATTAAATTGCATGAACGGAATTTAAGGACGAGTCTCCGCAAG
>CAZIGS010000004.1:13834-16879 GCA_964538645.1 uncultured Rickettsiaceae bacterium | reverse complement strand
ACGATTGAAGACGAAGGTATAGGAATACCTAAGGAAGAATTATTTGATATATTCAATGTCTTTACTGTAAGTTCTAAAACTCGTACTCCAGCTGGTGGTAGGGGGGTAGGTCTTGCATTATGTAAAAAAGCGATTGAGATGCATGGTGGAGAAATTTGGGCTGATAGTAACGGCAGAAAAGGTGCTATCTTTAAGTTTACTATTTCTATTTAACTCAGTTTAGGTGGTTTTAAACTGCAATTGCTATAGAAGCTATGTAAAACTGACGCTGTGAAAATGCTAAAGATAAGTCTGGAAGTACTGACAAATCAAGAGACTGGGTAGAAAAACCAATGATTCTGAGCAGAAAAAGCTAATGGCAGAGATAGTCCAAAGAAAATGGAAATGAAAAGAAGACCGCTTTAGCCGTCGGATAAAGATCCTCTCAGACCTTTATGTAAGGTGGGTGCCATATATCAGAGCCACAGCTACAGACAGAGACAGCTCCCGTAAGAAACTCATAGTCCTAGGAAACATTTCATCCTAACGTACCAAGCAGTCAAATTGGATAGTATCATATAATATATTGTGGGTAAAGAAGATATGTTGCCCTTACAAGTTTGTTATTGGCGAGTAATGGTGTCATTCAGTCTCGAGCAGTAATGATACTAATGGATTGCTTCGTTAGCCCTTCGGATGGGTCGAAAAGAGGATTATGAATGAAATTTTTACACTTCCCACACAAAGTCAGGTTAATGAGTGATTTTATTTGCAAGCTCTTCTAAATATCCAGCAATAGTACTCAATGTTTCAGAAAGCTTCTCATTATCATTGAATCCAGTATTATCTAGTTTATTGCGTAAAGTAGAATTTTCATCCTGGAGACCAAGGGCGCACATAATTAACAATAACTCAGTAGATGCTTTTGGACTTGCATCTCTTACTAAATCTATATTCTCAGATAGTTTATTTGCAGCAGATTGCAATAACTCTTCCTGACCATCATTACAGGCTATTTGGAACTGCTTATTATTGATTGTGATTGTTACTATTGACATAATATGCTTTTATTTCTTCTAATTCTTTTAAATAACCATTAATTTCAGATACCGCTACACTCACTCTGCTTTCCAAATTTTTATTTTCGGTTTTGAGTTTATCTATAGCAATTTTCATTTCTGCCCTTTCTACAAGCAATTGACTCACCTTTTGATCCAGGTTATGTAGCTGGTCAATTACATTTTGAGCAATTTGGACTGCATTTGTCATATTATTCTTTTGCTTCAATTTTATCTTCTTTATTATCAGTATTTTCAGAGCCTATCAGATAGTTTTTTGGTTCCAGTTTTTCTAGATGTTCCATAACTGTAGATCTATGTTGCACTTCATTTGTCATATAATACCAACTTGAAGTAGCTAATGTGAGGATCAACAACACAGCCGTTGCAACACGGTGCTTTGATTTTTTATCCACAAAAATTGGCTCTATATTTAAATCTTCGAGATTTTCCTCCAAACTAGAATATTCTGAATAAGGAATACGCAAGAAGTTGCAGTACATTTTTATGTATCCATCAATATAAGCTTTTCCTGGTATCTCTTCTAAACGATTCTCTTCTATAGCAATAATATACTGTTTTCGTATTTTAAGCCGCTTTGCTACTTCCTCCACTGTAAAATTTAAGTGGATTCGTGATTGTTTCAATTTAGAAATCATACCATCATCCCTATTATTCGCCATTGTGAGGAGCATAAAAGAAGCGACAGAGCAATCCATGGATTACAAAGCATTCCCTCGCAATAACGAATAAGAATCTATGTTCCGATATAATCTAAACCTTTCTTAGCAACATTTCAAATTGTTTATTAGCCAATATCATCATATTTAGGTCAATATTATCCTGGAGCTTTAATTCTTGGATGAAATTTATGAATATATTGACCTGCTTTTCGTTATGCACTAGCCATTTATCTAAGCTTAACTCTCCTAGTTTATAATCTATGACTTTTTGCAACACTCTACGTTGTTTGTCATACAAATCATCTTTTAATGCCTGTATTGACATTCTGTTCCAATAAGATTCTGTAATATTTTTCTCTACGCATTTGCGCATCCAATCTATTTGGAAATAATCCGCTACTTTAAAATATAATTCAGAAATTTTCAGTTTATCAATATCTGTAGCCTTTGCTACAAGAAGCACATCCAATGTTGATATGCCTGAATCAAGTATTGCAATATTATGAGCAAAAATTTCAGGAACTCCATTATTTTTATAGGACTCAATACGCGAATCAAGTTTTTGCTTAGCTTCCCCAAGTAAAAACATGTTTAATCCATCGCATAATTTTTGTACAGATTCTCCATAAAACTCTATAGTATCGGCTATTTTAATAGGGTGCGGAATATTACGCACAAACCAAGAGATACCTCTTCTAAGCAATTTTATTATTTCAGAGAAAATGTCTATCTTGACTTCAAGACTAACACTACCAGACAAATTCTCAGCTTTTTCCCATAAAGTATCTATATCAAAGATTTTACATACTATCATGTAAGAACGGACAATATCGCATAATTTTGCGCCGGTTTCAGACCTTATGTGACTTACCATAGGACTGCCTAGTTCATTTATTATTTTATTTGTAATGACAGTTAGTATTATTTCCCTTCTTAATTGGTGAGATAATATCTCATCCATAAATCTTTCTCTCATTAGAGGTGGAAAATACCCAATTAGGAGTTCTTCCGTTGCTGGATCCTCTGTTATGGCACTAGTAAGAAGCTCGTTATACACAGACATTTTGCTGTACGACATTAGTACAGCAAGCTCAGGTCTTGTTAATTTTTCTTTGGAAGCAGCAATTTTAGTCATCTCTTCGTTCGACGGAAGAAATTCTACAGATCGGTCAAGAAGATTTTCACCTTCTAAGCAAGTCATTAAATGACCAAACATACCAGTATTATATGCCGTAGAATGTTGAGCAATTGTCAAAGCACTTGTTTGCTGAAAATTATCTCTAAGCACCAGCTTTTCGACTTCCTCTGTCATCTCCGCAAGCAAT
>CAZIGS010000004.1:0-13824 GCA_964538645.1 uncultured Rickettsiaceae bacterium | reverse complement strand
CGCTCGTCTTGAGATATTTTGCCAGACTTTACGGCTAACTCAAAAGCTATTTTTATATTTACTTCATGATCTGAACAATCAACTCCTGCAGAATTATCAATAAAGTCTGTATTAATCCTACCACCATTTTTTGCAAATTCTATTCTGCCTAATTGTGAAAAGCCAAGATTTCCACCTTCTCCTACAACTCTAGCTCGTAGCTGATTGCCGTTGCATCTCAGAACGTCATTGGTTTTATCACCAACATCTAAATGGCTTTGGCTTGTAGCTTTAACATATGTACCTATTCCACCATTCCAAATCAAATCTACTTTTGCCTTGAGTATAGTGTTGATTAAGTTTTCTGGAGTGATTTCATCAAATGTAACATCTAAAAGCTCCTTTGCTTCAGGAGAAAGAGTAATTTTTTTACTTGCGCGCTCAAATACACCTCCACCTTTTGAAATAAGCTTTAGGTTATAATCACTCCATTTAGAGCCAGGTAGTTTAAATAATCTTTTGCGCTCAGTAAAGCTTATAGCTGGATCTGGAGTAGGGTCGATAAAAATATGGCTATGGTTAAAAGCCGCTACTAGCTTGATAGTTTCTGAAAGCAACATTCCATTACCAAAAACATCACCAGACATGTCACCAATTCCTACAACAGTAATAGGGTCTTTTTGTACATTTATTCCCATCTCAGCAAAATGTCTTGTAACGGAAATCCAACCACCTTTTGCTGTAATGGCCATTTTCTTATGGTCGTAGCCTACAGACCCCCCAGATGCGAAAGCATCTCCAAGCCAAAAATTATATTCTTTGGATACAGAATTAGCGTAATCTGAAAATGAAGCTGTTCCTTTATCAGCAGCAACCACCAAATATGGGTCGTAATCATCATATACTACTACATTATCAGGATGTAATGGTTTTCCATCTATAATATTATCCGTAATATCCAATAAACCTCGTAGGAAATTTTTATAACATTCTATGGCTTTTCCATAATATTCAGCCTTATCAAAATTTGAGCTATTTAATTTTATATAAAATGCGCCCTTAGAACCTACTGGCACAATAACAGTATTCTTAGTCATCTGAGCTTTCATAAGCCCTAACACCTCTGTTCTGTAATCCTCCCTTCTATCAGACCATCTAATCCCCCCTCTAGCTACTTTTCCTCCACGCAAATGTACAGCTTCAAAATCATTTGCATATACAAAAATTTCGGCGTAAGGAAGTGGCAAAGGCAATAATGGTACTTTTTTTGAATTTAATTTGAAGGAAAGATATGGTTTATGACGCCCATCACTTGTAGTTTGGTAACAATTGGTCCGTGTCATGGCTTCAATCACACCCTGTATTGTGCGAAGAATTTTATCCTCCACACTATCAGTAACGTTATTCAAATATATAGCCAAAGACTTAGTAATTGAAATGACATTTGTATGTAACGAACTATCAGGGATAAATTTTGCTTCAAATAATTTTATCAGCAATTCTGAAAAACTATAATGTTTTACCATAACGGTCTGTACATACTCTCTGCCATAAGCAAAGCCCATTTGCACAACATAAGCAGTCACAGATTTTAGTATATTAACCTGTCTCCATTTTAAACCACCAACTACAATAAGCTGGCATAATGTGTCATTTTCTAACTCTCCTATAGACATATGATGCAATGCTTCTTCTACATTCTGTTTTATAATATCAAAGGAGAATTTTGTATCTACATTGGTGGATAAGGTGAATTCGCACAGCCACCTGGTCTTATGAGCCATAGAAATAGAAAACATTTGTTCATTTAATGCTTTGAATCCAAGATTTTCTATTAATGGCAATATATCTGATAAAAGCAATTTATGTGCGCTATAGATTTTTATAGTATAATCATGTGCTTTTATTTTTTGCAGATTAAATAATACTGGGCATTGAGAATTTATTTTGCGTAAATATTTGTAATCTTCTGCTCCTTGTAGGGCTGAATATTTATACTGGTATTCTTTAGGAAAAATATTTTCACCAATGTTATTTGTATCATCATCTATAGTAGATAATGCTTTTACAAAGGCAAAATGCCATTGTGCTGATATATTATCAAGCTCTTCTTCTATCTCTGCCAAAGAAAATTCTGGTATAATATTTTTAGCTTCTAAAGTAACATAGAGATAACAAAAGTTACTACTTACATCTGTTATTTCCTCAGTAATAATACGTGTGTCAAATTTAGTAGTGAGATATTTTATTATAGCGAGATGCACTTCCGGTGTAAGACGCTCTATCGGCATGAATACTATCACATTTAAAAACTCTCCAGAACTATCATGCTGCAAAAATAATTTAAGAGTTTTGGCCATCATAGCAGAGAGTATATGAATACATATGCAATATAAATCTTCTACATTAATTTGAAATAGAGCATCCCTTGGAAAAGCTTCTGCTATGGAAAATAATTTCCTATAATTATACCCCCCAACTCTGAAGCCAGATCTCTGTAATACATAATGTATTTTGTTGCTTAGAATAGGTATGTTTTGTATAGATTCTGTATGTAATGTTGTAGCGTAAAATCCAAAAAATATACTACCTTTATCACCTTCACTCACTAATATATAATCTATGAATCTTCCTCCTGTTAGTTCAGAAGTTTGATTCATTTTTCCAAGGAGAAGCTCATTACCTTCGGCAGCTAAAGCTTTCCTGATTATATCTTCTAAATATGGTTCATCTGTTTCGAAAATAGATCTATCACCTATAACATCTTGTAACTCTGTTTTAGAATTGTAATTTAAGCTACCTAGAAATATAAAATTATTTTCTCCAACCCAACGTAAGAATTTTGTATCATCCTCTGGGCATTTTGCAGTTTTTATTAGTGTATTCAGTTTTGTTATCATAGATTCTTTAGAATCTACAATTAGCGCAATTGTTTTGAGAATCCTCTCGGATTCTTTTACAATTATTTCCTGCATAGAAGTAGGAATTCTATCCAATATAGCAAAGATTATCGATTCATCGTTATTGCCTTGTTCTACAGATTCCAGCTCACCGTTTTTAGAGCGTTTTACACTCATTACTGGGTGAAGAAGAATTTTTATATATATGTTATTTTTTTTAAGCAGGTATTTGATAGAATCAACAATAAATGGTTTATCTTTTGTTACTATTTGTAGAACATTCCCATTATATTTTTTTTGACTATCTTTTAAGAAAACAACCCTATCCTGATTAGAAGCTTTACAAAAATTGAAAGATTCTTGAGCAATAGATGCAAAGAAATCTGCTTTCTTCGGTTCCATGTAATCTACAGGTAGATATGCATAAAATTTATGAACAAAGTCTCTGAAAATTTCTGATGAGTTTTGCTTTATAGCAGTATCAATAATATGTTTACGATAAGAGGGATTTTCACAAATTAGATTAGTCTGGGTGGTATTTTCAAGATATCGTGGCATAATATGTTCTTTATAGGATATGGGTTGCTTGTTTAGACCATTGCGCATTCATAATCAGAGATTTGAATTTGAGCGCCGAACCTGCGTAAACGTATAATTGATACGTGCGCAAAGGTGAGTGCCGAAAAATTCAATTCTATCATTTTGAATGCGTTTTGGTATTAGTATACGAAAAAACGTTAAACTATTATATAGCGGAAAAGAGTTTAGTGTGCAATAAACAAAAACTCCTGGCTATACTGCACTAAATATTTATGTTTTTCAACTACTAAGTAATATATATAAATATTTCTTGTAATAACAACCAGAATCTTATATAAGCTCGCTAATACAATTTTTAAAGGAATATTATGACTCGAGGTCAAAAAACGCTTCATCATCAAACACATGGTGACATAACATTTATAAAAAGAGCGGCTGATTCATATCAAATATTAACTGAAACTCTAAATATTTCTGTGGGAGCTGGTCTAGAGAATGTCGGATATAATGAATTCATGGTAATTCTAGATGATACTAAATTGGAAGGAACTGATACAGAAAATAATGATATTATAAACATTAAAGTATCTATAGATAAAAAGGTATTTTTAGGAAAAATAAAAACAAAACTTCGCCTTAGCATTGATAATAAAAATGATTTCGATAAAAACTTAGAAAAAGCAGACCAAGAATATATTGAATGCTGCATAAATGTATTAACGCATGATGGATTTTATTCAGACTCGACTCCAATTTATGGAGAATCTATGTGTCTTGGCTGCGAAATATTGTAATAAAAAAACGAGGAATTATGAGCAGTGCAAAAATAATAGAACATCAAAGATATGGTCAAGTAGTATTTATAAGATCAGAAATGTTTAAGTGCAAAATCTATTTTGCTGAAGAAAGTACAGCTTCAGTAGAAAAACTACCTGGTAATAAATTTATCTATAAAAAAACTGACGAAGATGAACCTATCGAAGGTGTTATTAAAGATGGTGTAGCGAGTTTTTCAATTGATACGTCAAAAATTATGACTAACAATGTAAAAGTAGGAATTTTAGATTTAGTTTCTATGTTAATACAAGATGAAGTTTACACTGATGATAACTATCCAATCCATGTGGATCAAAGCATTGGAGAAGGTCAGCCTGATCCAGATGAGTCTATGACATGTTGTCATGCCCAGGTAAAAAACCCAACTACTGAAACTGGCTCTCTTAACAATTTCTTCGCCATTAATGATACAAATCTATTTAGTGTACGTAATTTCTCAAGTTCCAATGATAATCTCTTAGATATTAGTCATACTGTTTCTGATATTCAAGATAACTCGTACCACCCGACTTTCTCCGAGACCATTTTATCTTGTTTTGGATGTTGTTATGGAAATGACTCTGTAGAAGTATAATATGGTATTTTCGTAAAAACAGTTTCAAGTGGGCCGAGAAAAAGTCTCTAGAGATAGCAAACTAAAGGTATGTGTGTTCTATATCTTAGAGGTATCAAAGAGTATTTTTCCATTATACTGATTGCTATGCTTTATCAAGATATGTTAAAATTAGAGAAAAATAATAAAATAAATGTGTATATTTTTTTGGTGCAAGCATAAAACAGATAAAATAAAACATCCTGATTTCGGCAAGATAAAAGTAGTCAAACATAGCGATGCAGAGTTTGATATAATTACAGAAAATGTTATTGGGTGGACTTGGCCAGAATATGGTAAAATATGGTTTGTACAATTTGCTTTTGGGAATAGTATCTCTGGCACAATAGATCAAAATACTAAGATAGCCACATTCGTTGATTCACACAAAACTTTCGAACGGATTTTTACCCCTGAGCAAGAGAGGGAAGTCCTTGTAAGTGTCAATTTTTTAGTTAATAATAAATTACTTGGGAATGGTGAATATACTGTAGATTTCTCACCGCCGACTTATGGAGAGAGTAATCCAAACGCAGGAGTCTATCATCTTCCATCTTACGAATTTTTGATGATGGTTCCTACTGAGCCATTAGACGATTCAATAAGTCAATGTACTATAGGACCACCGCCTTATAACGATTGCGATTCATGTCTTATAGGAGTTTAACTCACACCTGATAAAGCCTTGTTATAGCTTTTGGTCAAATGCTCAATATTTACTTTAGTGTAGCGCTGAGTGGCAGATAGGTCCGAATGACCTAGAAGTTCTTGAATAGACCGTAAATCCGCTCCACTTTCCAATAAATGAGTAGCAAAACTATGACGGAAAGCATGTGCAGATGTGTGTTCTGGGAGGCCAAGAGATCTTCTGAGCTCTATAAGCTGCCTGCTAAAAACTCCAGTACTCAATACTTTGCCTTTTGCCCCTCGAAATATAGGATCATTATCCTCCAAAACATAAGGTAGTACAGCTAGATAGTTTATTATAGCAATTTTTGCATCTTCAATCCATGGTACCATTCTTTCTTTGCTACCTTTTCCTTTAATAAGAATATAATCACTTTTGAGATGGTTTCGTGTGATAGATAATGCTTCTGATATACGCAAACCGGCTGCGTAGATTAGAGTAAGAAGAGATTTATCACGAAGAGATAGCCAGTCACTATCATCTGGAGTGATGGTACCAATCGCTCTCATAACTTCTTCATAGCTTAGTGATTTTGGCAATGGCTTAGATTTTTTGGGGCTTTTGATATTCATCACAGCATGGTTTGTTATTCCCGTGACTTGGTGAATAAATCTGTAAAAGCTTTTTACTCCTGACAAGCTACGGCTATTTGAACTATTTGAAAAATGAGAGTTTTTGCGTTTAGAAAGCCAACTTCTAATAGTTTGAAGATCTATTTTCATTATATCTTCCATGCTAATAGACCCAGCATTATACTCACGCAGAAATAAAATAAACTCCTCTATATCATGATGATATGAAGTAATAGTATGCTCAGAATATCCACGCTCAACACGCAGATATTCAAGCCATTTTAATATAAAATCTTCATGCTGTTTCATACTGTTTAAGCTCCGCTACATCCTGAAGCATTAGCATCATAGGTGGTAGAGATATTTTAGCCACCATATTACCATTCGACGGTACAAACACAGTCAATTGCGTTTTGCTACCAGCTGTATCGCTCTTTTTCTCCAATAGAGTTTTAGTCAATTGATCTAATTCTTCCATACTATTCAGATAAATAGTCATTTCGTGCATATCTTTGCTTAAATATTGCTCTATATCACAAAATTTAATGGCCGTAAGTCTTCCTCCTCCTTCATCTTTGAAGAGGTCGCATGTTACAACCACCATTTTTTGCAACTCTAGAAGCTCTGAATATTCTTTCATTACAGATTCGTTGAAAATTGTAACTTCAAAATTACCATAACTATCGGATAATCCTACTGTAATAAATCTTCCTCTAGCTGACATTCTAGCGTCTTTTTTCTGAATAATGCCAGCAATATCTATTTTATGACTACCAGGCTTTATTTCGTGCTTTAATTGATAAGAGTTTTTTACATTTTTTGCTTCTAGCAATTTATTATATTGAGTAATAGGATGGTTTCTTAAAAATACTCCACATACCTCAAACTCCATTATTGATTTTTCTTCATCAGAAAGATCTTCTGCTTTTTCCAAAATATATGCTACATCTGCCCCTAGTAAGCTAAATTGCTGCATTAAGGTCTCATGATGATGGCTGTTTGCGTGAGACAGCAATTTCGGAATGCTAAGCAAAAGCTCATTGCGATTTGAGTGTAAACTATCAAATGCTCCTGCTTTTATAAGATTTTCCAAACCTCTTCTATTTAAAGCTTTGGTGGGTATACGTTCCATAAAATCCATCATGCTTGCAAATGGTTTTTTTGACCTTTCTTCTGCTATAATATCTCCGAGATTTACAGTTACGTTTTTGATAGCCCCCAGAGCAAAATAGATGTATTTACCGTCATTCTCCGGCTTGACCTGAGAGTCTATTTTATCATTACGGGTCATAGGCTCGGTGGTTGAGGATGACGATGAGGCTCTATGACCAATCATAAATGACCCGTAAGATCTATTTACATCTGGCGGTATAATTTCTATTCCAAAATTATTTGATTCCTGGATAAATAAATTTATTTTATCACTATCACCCATATCCAAATTCATACATGTAGTAAGAAATTCTGCTGGATAATTTGCCTTTAAATAAGCTGTTTGGTAAGAAATTATACCATAAGCTGTTGCATGTGCTTTGTTGAATCCATAACCTGCAAATTTAGCAACAGATGCAAAAATATTGGCAGCTTGATCCACACTTACGCCATTCTTTTTCGCTCCTTCAATGAACATCACTTCTTGAGCATCCATCTCAGCTTTAATTTTCTTACCCATGGCGCGGCGTAGTAAGTCAGCAGCTCCAAGAGTATATCCAGCAAGAACTCTCGCTATTTCTAGAACTTGCTCTTGGTAAATAATTACTCCGTAAGTTTCCTTTAAAGTTTCCTCTAATTTCGGGTGTAGATAATCTGGTGCTTGTCTGCCATGTTTGCATGAAATATAGGCTGGAATATTATCCATTGGACCTGGTCTATAAAGTGCTCCGATAGCAATAATATCTTCAATACAATCTGGTTTTAATTTTCGTAGTGAATCTCTTACACCAACACTTTCAAACTGGAACACGCCTGATGATTCACCTCGTGTTAAAAGCTCATATGATTTTTCATCAGTGAATGGTAGGTTTGCTAAATCAATAGTTATCCCTTGCTTCTCAATCAGTTGTACGCATTTATCTATCACAGTTAAAGTTTGGAGCCCAAGAAAGTCAAATTTTACAAGCCCGGCTGCTTCTGCATATTTCATAGAATATTGTATGATGAGCATATCAGAAGAAGGGTCCTTATAAATTGGTAAAATCTCTACTAGATCAGTTGCTCCTATAACAATACCTGCTGCGTGAACTGACACATGCCTATGCACACCTTCAAGAATTAGAGCTGTGTCTAACACTTGTTTTATAAGCTCTTCTTCGCCTTTGAGGTTATATAAACCACCTCCACGAGCTGCTTGTCCTAGTTCAGAGACTTCATTTATAGCTTGACCTAAAGTAACAGGAGTAACAGCGTTAAATGGCACTAATTCTGTCAGATAATCTGCATACTCATATCTAAGTCCTAAAACTCTTGACACATCCTTAATAACAGCTTTTGCCTGCATTTTTCCAAAGGTGATAATCTGACCTACTTTACTATCACCATATTTACTACGTACATATTTTATTACCTCATCTCTACCTTCTTGACAAAAATCTATATCAAAGTCTGGCATAGAGATACGTTCTGGATTTAAAAAACGCTCAAATAATAGACCAAATTTTATTGGATCTGGGTCTGTGATAAGAAGGCTCCATGCTACCACAGAGCCTGCTCCAGAGCCTCTTCCTGGACCTACAGGAATACCATTGTTTTTACTCCATTTTATGAAATCAGATACTATAAGGAAATATCCTGAGAAATTCATTTTACATATTATTTCCAACTCATAATCTATACGTTTTAAATATGTGTCTCTTATTAATTTCTGCTCTTTTTCTTCTATATTTTCTAAAATGAATTTTTGTTCTAGCCGTTTTTCCAGCCCTTCATGAGCTTCTTTTCTGAGCAGAGCTTCCTCACTTATATCACCGCTAGTGAAATTAGGAAGACATGGTGGGCTAGGCTCAGCGATTGCCACACAACGCTGCATAATATAATATGTATTTTCTATTGCTTCAGGAAGATCAGAAAATAATTCTGTCATTTCAGCGCCAGATTTAAAGTAACATTGGTTGCTCACGCGATTTCTATCTGTTTGTTCTTTGACGACACCTTCTGCTATGCATAAAAGCACGTCATGCGCATCATGTAATTCTATATTTTCAAAAAATATATTATTTGTTGCAACTAACGGAATAGAACATTCTATTGCCAAATTGATATATGCTGCTTCTATAGTTTTTTCTTTTTCTAGGCCATGGCGCATTATCTCCATGTAAAATCTATCGCCTAGTAATTCTTTGAATTCTTCTGCATATTTTTTAGCTAAAGCATAATCCTCAGAAAGGAGTGCTTTACCAATATGACCATTTATATAACCAGAAAGAACTATTAAACCGTCCTGATAATTTTTCAGATCATCAAAACTTATTTCAAGATTATTTTCACGTTCTGGTTTGGTATATATATGACTAACTAATTTCAGAAGATTTTTATAGCCAATATTATTTTTTGCTATTAATAAAATCTCTCCAAGTTCTTGATGAGATTTTAATGTTACAAGAGCCCCATGAATAGGTTGGATTCGAGACTTTGTTGCCTCCATAGAAAACTCTAACATACCAAAGAGATTGTTACGGTCTGTAAGAGCAATAGCTGGCATTTTTAGCTTTTTTGTGCGAGCAATTATGGCATCAATTTTAATAGCGCTCTCAAGCAATGAATAAGAACTTTGTGTTCTTAGATGTATGAATTGATAGTTTAACATGATTGCTTTTAAAATGAGATAGTAGCTACAATACAAGCTGTATAATGTTACATTTTATGTGCCCACAAGTCAATCATTTGGTGAGGGGTGTAGCGACGAAGCTGCTATATAATGCCTCGTCGATATATCTCGGTGTGGATAACTTGTTGTTTGAGAAAGTTACACTTACATACTATCTATTTGCTTTTTGAGCCTTTTTATATTAATCATCCTTGTCTTTGGTGTAGACATATTTAGATAATTTTTTTACAGATTCAGATCTAGATTTATGCATTACTAGTGCTGCATCATGCGTATTCACTATTACTGAGTTTTTAAGTCCTATAACTGCTGTAAGTTTGCCTTCGGAATATATATATGAATTCTTAGTGTCAGATAATTCTACATTTCCATAAATTACATTTCCATCTACATCTTTGTCATATAGTTCCCACATTGTGCTCCAGCACCCAACGTCACGCCAGGTAAAATCTGCTTTAATCATAGAAATATTATTGTATTTTTCCATAAACGCATAATCTATAGAGTTTGCTGTAATGCTATTATAAGATGCAGAGTCAAGAGTAATGAAATTCTCATTATATTTTAATTTTTTGAATGATTCAAAAGAGGCGTTATACATTTCTGGTGCAAGTTTTGTTGCTATATTCATCATAGTTTCTGGTGAGAAAACAAATATCCCAGAATTCCAATAATAATCTCCAGATCTAACATATTCTGCTGCTCTAGAAACGTCAGGTTTTTCAACAAATTTTTTTACGGCATATAGTCTTTTTGATAATTCTAGACCAGTTTTCATGTAACCGTATCCTGAGTGAGCTCTTGTGGGTTTTATGCCAAAAGTCACTATATTTTCCGGTTGAGATATTTCGACTGCTCTCTGCATTGCTTTTACATATTTATTTTCACATTGAATAAAGTGGTCTACTGGTAATAATAATACTGTGTCGGCTTTTTTGGCTTTGGCGTAGAGAGACGCAATGATTGCGCATGGGGCAGTGCTTTTTTCATGTGGTTCTAATATAATATCAGCTTTTATCCCCAGTTCGTCTATTTGCTTTCTTGCAATTAGGCTATGCTCTTTTCTGACCATAATGGCCGGTGAGAGAAATTCTCTATTGCGTTCTAATGTCAGTTGCAATAGACTTTTTCCATCGAAAAGCTTGATGAATTGTTTAGGTAAGGAGGATGTTGATATTGGCCAAAGCCTAGATCCAACTCCGCCCGCCATAATTACAGATTGAACATTTTTCATATTAATTATACCATAGCTGAATTTGAGTGGATGCAATATTGCATATAGAAACAAGCTTGTCAATCAGAAATTACGGCAAATCGTAAGAAAGTTGCAAAGCTTTTGATTGATTTTGTTATAGAGATTAAATTTACAGATTGTTCGGACTATAATATAGGAATTTGTATTATATATTTGGTGTAGTTTTGGATAAGTTGCGATTTGCTTGTTAATTGCAACAAAGTCTATGAGACTTTTAGGAGTCCTTTGTTACAATCAAGTATCTCATTAATTCTAATAATCGAGATATTTCTACAAAAACCTAGGTACTACACCATACCTAGCCTAGTCTAACTGAGATATCCTGAGTTGCGCTAGATGGTTACGTTTTACATTGATTCAACGCAATTGTCAATAGAGATTTATATAATTTTATCATATTTTACTATAAATTTTCCAAATAACGTGGAAACGCTTATATTAATATATATGTTATTTATTCTAGCTTTATAGTTTCTTAGTAAGCCATAATACTAAATCATCATCAACAGCAGCTTTATTCCCCCATTCTACATGCTCATATTTATAAGTCATACCATTACCATCTGGTATATACCCATGTTCTGCATAAAGCTTTTGTGCGTTACCATATGAGTAATGTAGTCCGCATCCTAAGCCAACTACGTTGCTTCTTTTAGAAGCTGCTTTTTCAGCTATTTCAAGCAAATGTGACCCTATTCCTTTGCGGCGATATTCTGGCAATATATTTAAGTCCTTAATTTCTGGTATTTCTTCTTCCTTGAATGGTTTGTAGGAGGATTCCCATTTTAAGGTGACATAGCCTGCAAACTCACTTTGATAGAATGCCAACCATACAAGTCTTTCTCCATCCTCTTGTTCTTGCCAATATTGCTCGAATAGTTTCTCTGATTTTGGCCATTCGGCTTTATTGAAATCATCTGTTATTTTAGGGATATCAAATTCCATAAAAGGTCGTATGAAAAAATCATCAAAATTTTTGTCGTATAGTGAATCTATATCTCTAATTTTGTACAGCTCTGCTGGACCGTGGCTACTAGTGACTTTTGATATTTTGCTGCGTCTTTTTGCGTCTCCATCCTTTAGCCTTTCTTCTTCTTTTTGTATATCTTCTAAACTAGAGCAAATTAATCCGATACTGATAGTCTCATTCTCATCTCCAATTTTTTCTGCATTTATTACATATGTAGGAATGTGGTAATGGCCTCTTACTTCCGGGAGCCATGCATTGCGAAATTCATCGTATGAACTATCATCATTTATTCTTCTTTTTAAAATCGAGACCACTTGTGGTCTAGCTTTTAGTCTCATACTATTACTCCATAATATAAATACCCATTACAACTATATGCCTCTCTGTTATTATAGTCAGCAACTAACATGTAATGGTGCTATGGAGGGTTGAATATTTTTAGCAATTGTGGTTTTTAATGAAAATTCTTGACATTACAGTAAACTCATATATAGTAAACTTAAATACTATTAATAATGGGGATGAAATATGTGGATACGTTCTTATAGTAAGGTTGCTAACGGGATTTCTAAAGAGGAGATATGGAAAGTTTGGTCAGATATGAATAATTGCCATAAATGGAATCCTGGGGTTGAATATTGTCGCATGGAAGGAAAATTTGAGACAGGTGGGCATTATATTTTAAAACCTATGAATATGAGTAAGGAGGTGAGAACAGAATTTGCTGAAGTAGAAGAAGGAAAAAAATTTACAGATCTTACAAGATTTCCTGGAGCTAAGATGTATGGTATACATGAGATTGAGGAAACTATAGATGGAGTGAAGCTTATTACAACCATGAAAGTTGAGGGTTGGCTTAAGTATCTCTGGATATTTTTGGTGGCAAAAGCTATTGTAGCAAAAATTCCACAGCAAACAGATATGATAATAGAATGCGCTAGGAAGAACAAATAGAGGTTGGGTATGACTGGCCATGAGCCATTTAGCTTTGATAAAGCGGAGGATAGTCTTGGGTTTTTACTATGGCAAACAACCATTACATGGCAAAGGCTTATTAAACAAGCTCTAGAACCATATGATATTGCTCACGCACAGTTTGTTATTATGGCAAGCTTGATGTGGTTTAGTATTAAAAATATTGATTCTACACAGGTCGTAATAGCAAGCCATTCAAAGCTTGATAAAATGACTATTTCAAAATCTTTAAAAAAGCTTATTAGCATTGGTTATGTGAATAGAGTTGAACATAAAACTGATTCGCGTGCGAAAACCGTTAGTCTTACTTTAAAAGGCAAAGAATTAGTCTTAAAACTTATCCCAGTAGTTGAAAGAATAGATGGGGAATTTTTTAGGAAATTAGGCAAAGATGAGCAAAAATATCTATTAAAAATCCTTCGCAAGCTTGTATAATGTTCTCGTGGTGTTAATCAAAAAACTACTTCAAATTTTGGAGAAAAATATGACGAGAAAATTAATGATTAATAGAGTAGAGATAATTTGGTAAAAGTGTCAAGTTCAAGTCCCTATATACAGAATTTTAGTATATCTTCTCCAGTAGAGAGGGTGTAATTGTAAACAAACAGCACCACATGATGATTATCTTGTTACAAACGTCATCCTCAGCCTCTTAGTCGTCATCCTCGGCCTCTTAGTCGTCATCCTCGTGCT
>CAZIGS010000003.1:0-17763 GCA_964538645.1 uncultured Rickettsiaceae bacterium | reverse complement strand
TAGTTAGCCATTGCCTATACAAACGCCAAAAATCGGTATTGCTCACCATATATAGATCTCGTCATTGCGAGAAGCCTGGAAGGCAGCGACCAGGCAATTCATATATACAAAGCTTTTGAAAGCACTGTATAGATCACCGGTCGCATCTTTCATGCTCCTGATGATGAAAGCTTTGGAAGCCAAATATGTGGTCAATATCTATATATGATGAGCAATGCCCTATCTAGATTAAACACTGGTATTGACATCTTGTAAGAAACATAGCATAATGCAGCCAATATTAATTTAGAGCCTATGCCTACAAAGGGGGTAAGTAAAGAATGATCGTTGTTACAGTACATGCAAGTAATGGTGAGCTTGCTATCAGAAATTTGAAGCGCAAAATGCAACGCGAACTTATTTTCCGTTCTATGAAAATGTCTCGCTTTTATGAGCCAGAATCAGTTAAAAAAGTACGCAAGAAGCAAGAATCTGCTAGACGTCAACGCAAATTAACTCGCAAAAGATATAGCGAGAATTAAGGATTGTGTTATCCTCGGCTATAAAGCCGAGGATATATTATCTAGATGCTAATTTTATTTTATCCAGCACACTTAATAATTGTGGTACTAGCAAAAATACTTCGTTAAGATTTTTGGCTGTAATCTCTGGGTTATCGGGATATTCATGCGTTAAATTATTACGAATCTTTCTCATCTCTAACCATATATCAGCATTTTCTATTAACAATAATTTTTCTAATCTATTTATTTTATCAATAACTGTAAGGCTCTCTGTATTCTCTCCCCTTGATTCAAAAAAAGCATCCACAAGTTTTGATCCAATCAAATCCTGTAATTTTGCAAATCTATGCACTAGCAATTCAATCCATACAAGATGATCTTCTGGCATATTCGCTACGTTAGAAGCTGTAATAGGCCAAATATCATGTAATTTATCTAAAGCCATCTTAATCTTGGCTGCATGAATATCTGCTATTTTAATAACTTCTACTAGCTGCCTCATATAATTTTCACCCCTGTAGATTTAGCAATTTTATATATTGGCAAATCTACATTATCAGACTTTATATCCAGAACAACATCTATTTTTTGTTCGCTTATATTCTTCTCTAACTCACATAAAAATTTCATTTTAGCAGCATGTGCTAAATCATAATTTTCCATATTAGTTTCTATATATAGATCTATATCTCCACCTCTTTTTTCTAAATTTGCTCTAGATCCAAATAGCCATAAATGATCTTCTTTAAGAAAACACAAGGGAAATATAGTCTGAATAGCTAATAGCGCCTGTTCTGATAATCGTACTTTTGGCTTATCTATAATATCGCTAAATTTTATATTTTGTCCAAATATATCTTAAAATAGTTCTATTTAGAAGCTCGCCTGAGCATTATGATAACACTAGCACATAGAAATCTTCATACAAGCAACATAAAAACTTTCAATATGGAATATTTTCAGTTATAAGATAATTCTAGAATAATAAATCATAGGATATAATGTACTTAAGTTGTCCAGCATGTTATACAAGTTTTGTTGTAACCGCCGAGCAAATTGGCCCTAATGGTCGTAGAGTAAGATGCTCCAAATGCAATAATGGATGGTTTGCTAACCCTATCATCAAAAAAGACACTGGGCCAACACAGCAATTTTCTTCAATAATACCAAACAGAGTTGGATCCACTAGTGACAATTTCAAACCTGGCGTCAACCTACCAGCATTACTACCCATTAATATACCGCTATATTTATACATAGCCCCTATATTGCTTGCAGCAGCTATAATTTTCAGCTCAATGGTATTATTCCAAGATAAATTATCTTTTATGGGCTTAGTAGGTACAAGTGACAATTTAAGCGTTCATGATATAAATATTGAATATGACAGACAAATGGGCAATATTGTCGCTAGCTATAAGATAGTGAATATGTCTGGAGAATTTGTACAGGTCCCACAAATAAGGATAAGATTACTAGATGGAAAACACCGCACATTAAAATCTCATACAGCTAGCAATAGCAGCGCCAGCCTTGCTCCAAAACAATATGTTACAATTAGAACAAATTTTGCCGACGCACCGCCAAATGTTCAATTTATAGACATTACTTTGGGCAATAAATTGGATTTCATACTGAGGTAAATTATGCAGCAAACTATTTCGAAAAAACAAATCGTCTATCCTACACTATTTAAAAGAGTTATGGCAACTATGATGGATATGCTGATTTTTTCATTTCTTTTCACTCCTTTAATCTCAAAGATCAATCAATGGATTTTTCTAGCAAAATTTGGTGCAGTTTTAAGAGATAAAGATGTGGATATAACTGATGGTAATGCAATAATGGAGGCATTCAGAACACCAGAAATGGCCGAATATGTCACTCTTGGCTCGGTTCTAGATGTAGTAGTGCCTATGACTTTAGTTCATATATCTTTCGTAGCTATATGTTTTATTGGTTGTTGGTACCGCTTTGGCGCTACACCCGTAAAATACCTAATGGGAATGAGAATAGTAGATCAAACCACCTTGGGTAAACCTAAACTGACTAATTTAATATGGCGTTTTGTTGGCTGCTTCATGTTTTTCATAGGAATTTGGTGGATATTCTTCACAGAGCGTAGACAAGCATTGCATGATAAGTTGGGTAATACTTTAGTAGTTAAGATATGATCATCTTAGGAATAGACCCAGCTCTGACATGTATTGGATGGGGAGTTATCGAAACAAATGGCTCATCTATCAAATATATTGCAAGCGGCACTATCACTACAAAACCTACAGATACTATGCCTGTTAGGCTAGCTCTAATATCAGAACAAATTGAAAAAATTATTTTAGATTTCAAGCCAGAAATTATTTCTATGGAAGAAATATTTGTCAATGTTAATGCTGTAAGCTCTATAAAACTTTCTCATGCAAGAGGCGCCATTATGGCAATGATTGGTAGACATAATATGGCTTTTACAGAATTCGCACCTAACAGAATCAAAAAAACTTTGGTAGGGGCAGGAAAGGCCGATAAGAATCAAGTTCTTTATATGATTAACATGATAATGCCAGAAGCAAAAATAACTCAACTTGATGAGGCAGATGCATTGGCCGCTGCATATTGTTGTTCTGTAAATTATAATTCCTTATCATTCAAATCATGAGAAATAGATTCAGAAGAAATTTTTTAATATTAGTTTTGGCTTTATGTAGCATATTATTAAGCTACACAGCCAAGATGTTTAACAAAAGTGATCATCATTTAAGGGAGAAATTTATGCAAGCAGAGAATGTCAAAATAGTAATATATACTAAACCTACATGTGGATATTGTATTAAAGCAAAAAACTTCTTAAAAGATATGAATGTTCAATATGATGAAATAGATGTGGCTCAAAATCCAGAGTTACACGCAGAATTAATAGAGCAAACAAACTCCAGAACTGTCCCTTTGATATTCATTAATGATCAATATATCGGAGGCTGTAGTGATATGTTAGAAATGGCAGAAGATGGAAGGCTTCAGAAATTGTTATTGGTAAAATAATGTCTGATAAAGAGTATATAAAATATATAGAGGATATACTCGGAGATTTTGGATCTATAAAAACAAAAGCAATGTTTGGCGGTTATGGGGTTTATAAGGATAATTTAATATTCGCCATTATAGTAGATAATGAATTATATTTTAAAGCAGACAAAACTACTATGCTGTTTTTTAAAGAGCGTGAATCCGAACCTTTTACATATAAATCCAAAGGAAAATCGGTTAGCATGTCATATTGCAAAGTGCCAGACCAAATATTAGAAGACAAAGATCTTTTATCTGAATGGGTAAATATTGCTTTTGAAGCAGCTGCAAAAAACAAGAAAAAACTATGATTGTAGAATAAAATAACAATAGAAAATAGTTTTAGGATAGTCTTTGGGCATGGACCTGGTGGAGCCAGGCGGAATCGAACCGCCGACCTTTTGAATGCCATTCAAACGCTCTACCAACTGAGCTATGACCCCTAATCAATTTGCGTCACCCTCAGTGAAAGACCAAAGTACCCGTTACTATACATTACTACTTAGCAATTAATATCATTTTAAGAAAAACAGGTCCTTGGGTCCGCCCCCTCGTGCTTGACACGAGGGCCTAGGATGACATATATACAGATTACCTTGAATACAACTCAACAACCATGTGCACTTCTGCTTCAAACGGGAAAGGGACATCGCTGATAGTTGGTATTCTAACAAATTTTCCACCAAAAACACTCGGATCAAATGACACATAGTCTGGAATCATACGCTCCATCTTAGTAACAGATTCTACAATAGGAGTGATTGTTCTTGAGGACTCTTTTAATTCAATAATATCGCCTTCTTTCAATCTTGCACTTGGTACATTTAATTTTTTGCCATTTACTCTTATATGCCCATGTGTGACAAGCTGACGAGCGGCAAAAATAGATGAAGCCAAATTCATACGATATACGATAGAATCAAGCCTTCTTTCTAGCAAACCGATAAAATTTTCCCCCGTATTACCTTTCATTTTACTTGCAAGTACGAAAGTATTTCTAAATTGCTTCTCATTAATACGCCCGTAATGCGCTTTAATACGTTGCTTTGCTTTAAGATGTATACCGTAGTCAGAAGCTTTTACCATAGTCCCACTAAGACCATGTTGACCAGGACGGTAATTTTTCTTGTGGAAAGGATCCTTACTATCCCCCCAAATGCTGACACCTAATCTTCTACTAGCTTTATATTTAGATTTTACAATTTTACTCAAGTTTTTTCTCCTTAAATTTATCCTTCATTACCACCCTTGAGCTCTTAGGCTAAGCCATAAGCTAAGTGATTAGAGAGGGCCCATATTCATTGATAGATCCTCTGGATTTAACCAGAGGATGACGTGCACGGCACATCACCTGGGCCGCATATTACAAACTTCCAACCAAAATGTCAACTTATTTGTGGTGCTTTATACTGCATTGCTAAATATCTACAAATCTATTTTAGTCTTGATACTAGGCAGAAATTTGTCTAACACTTGACGCTTTAGCATCTTATCAATAGTTAAATTTGTACGATTTGGAGGCTTTATTATAATAGAAACACCATCACCCAGGATTTTCCGCCTTATCAAGTCATGCTGCCTATCAGTTACTTCCCTATGAGTTGGGCCTTTTTCATTATGTTTAAATTCATCCTTATATCCGAAACTATCGTTAAAAATAAGATCGGTATTAATGCTAGACTTCGAATTATTGACAGTAGCATCCCATTCATCGACAGAATAATTTAGTTTACCTGGAATATATTTTTTCGGAGTTTTTTTGTTTTTCTTTTCTACTGCATCAGAGAGATTTTTGACTGAATATTCATAAGTTTTTTCGAGTAAAAGATCTTCTTCTTGAATATATTCTACTTCTGCATGCACAGAACATACCAGACAAAAATATATCAATAGTAAAAAAAAGGACTTTTTCATAAGGGTGCTTTATTTACAGTAGACACATCGCCGTCATTCCGAGGACCGCTCTTATGCGACGTGGTAATCCATATATTATAGTCTCATTTTTGGATTGATTTGTCGCCACACTACTCGCAATGATAACATCTCACAAAGGCAGCGCTAAAAATAATTTGTTATTATATCTTTTAACGAATAATACTATATGTTTTTTCCTATCTTTTACAGCTTTATTATATATCTCCTCCAATTCTTTCACTGATGACACGGGATGCTGGTTTATAGAAAGCACTATATCTCCTTTAACCAAACCTTTCCACTCAGATTGGGATGTGATAGACTCTACAAAAATGCCAGAAAACATATCCTCTTCTGTTTCTTTATTAATGTTATTATCCTTAAATATCACACCATGTATTGTAAAAGAATTTTTAGCATCAACTGATTTTTGAGCGGTTTGTTTTACTGGAGATATAGCAGCATCTTCTAGAATTTTACATTCTATTTCCTTTTTAACGCCATGTCGTAAGATAGATATTTTAACTGTAGAATTTATTGGTGTATCAGCAATAAATATCTGTAATTTCCTAGAATTTGTAACCTTTACATCAGCTATTTTTACTATTATATCACCAGCTTTAAGACCAGCTTTACTTCCAGATCCTTTTGGATCAACCTCTACTACAAGTACACCACCATCTATCGGTAAATTCATAGCTTCAACAATTTGTGGAGTAACTTCTTGAATTTTAATACCGAGCAAACCTCTACTAACCTTACCGTAAGCTTTCAGTTGCTCTACAACATGCTGCACTGTTGAAGCGGGTATAGCAAAACCTATTCCTATGTTGCTGCCAGTGGGAGCAAAAATAGCAGTATTGATACCTATCACTTCACCTTTAATGTTAAACATTGGACCACCGCTATTACCCATATTAATTGCGGCATCGGTCTGTATAAAATTATCCACAATACCAGCTCCACCAGCATTGATATCCCTAGATTTAGAAGAAATAATACCAGTTGTAACTGTACCACCAAGACCAAATGGATTACCTATCGCTATAACTAAATCCCCGACCCTTGCTTTTGATGAATCACCAAATTTTATACTTGGAAGAGGCGTTTTGGAATCAACCTTCAGCAACGCAATATCAGTTCTAGGATCGCTACCAACAAGCTTTGCTGATAACTCGGTGTTATCATTAAGCTTTACATTAATATCTTCAGATTCTTCTATAAGGTGATGATTAGTAACTATATAGCCCGCAGAATCTATGATAAAACCAGAGCCAACTGCTGAGGGTTTTAGATTTTGATATAATTCTTCAAACTCAAAAGGAAAACCAAATTGTTCGAAAAACTTATGAAAATTATCTGATGGTATGTTTGGTTGAGGTTTTATATGTTTTGTTGTGTAGATATTTACAACAGTAGGCATTAGAGGTTCAACAATATCAGCAAAACCTTCTAAATATTGCGAAGTTTTATTTGCTAGCTGGATCTCAGATGCATCCACAGTGAATGTAGTTACTAAGACAAAAAATATTGATGATAATAATTTTTTCATTGGTACCTCCTGGATAAGTTTCATTGCGAGGTGGCACAATAGAGCATTTGCAGATTGTAAACTTTAAGCAATGTTCTAAATTTACTTGTTGCGTAGCAACATATTATTTTATTATTTAAGAATTGCTACGCAATAATTATACAAACTGAATTGCTTCTGGTCGGCACGCGGCAAATGCTATGTACTACCCCCTCACAATAACGAATGATTAACCTATTTACTCAAATTCAAAAATTCTAAGAAATCACTATTTGGAGAAATTACAAAAGATGTATCCTCCTTCTTAAGCACCTCCCTATAAGCAGATAATGTTTTGTAAAATTTATAGAATTCAGGATCTTTTGAATAAGCCAGATTATAGATCTTAGCTGCCCCAGCATCTCCTTCACCTTTCAATATTTGAGCTTGCATATATGCATCAGCCAATAAAATCTTACTCTCTTTATCAGCTTTCGAACGAATACGAGCCGCCTCTTCTTGCCCTTCGGCACGAATTTGCTTAGCTTCTTTCTCTCTTTCAGTTTGCATACGTCTATAAATAGCCGCACTATTTTCTTTTGGTAGATCTGCCCTTAATATCCTTACATCTATAACTTCTAAACCATAATTTTGCGTTTCAGAATTCACACCTTTACAAATATCAAGCATAACATTAGCACGTTCCCCTGAAAGAAGTGTTGTAAGCTCTATCCTACCTATAACTTTACGCATAGAGGATTCTAGGATTTTATTGAGACGTATCCGAACACCTTGATAGTTGTTTACAGTCTTGTAAAACATCACAGGATCTGTGATACGGAATTTTGCAAATGCATCTACTATAACGCGCTTACCATCAGACGCAGTCAATTCTTTTGCTTCTGCATCCACTGTTAAAACCCTTCTGTCGAAATATTCTATATTTTGAATGAATGGTATTTTTACATTTAAACCAGGCTCTTTTATAACGCGCACAGCTTCCCCAAACTGGAATACTATTGCAAATTGCCTCTGATCCACCTTAAACAAAGAGGATCCAATAATAATTACTGCTACAAAGAAGATTATAACAAATCTCATATTACTCGTACTCATTTATTTGTCTCCTTTGGCTTCTGCTTTTATTTTCATGTGAGGCAGCACATCACTACTAGTTATAACTTTCCCAGCTCCCTGCAATATATTTATCATTGTTTCTAAATATAATCTATCACGAGTCACTTGTTTTGCGTTTTGATATTGGGCTAAAACGGCATTAAATCTTTTTGTATCACCTTCAGCTAAAGAAATAATTTCCTGCTTATAACCTTCCGCCTCCTGTATTATTTTAGAAGCTTCACCACGAGCTTTTGGTAGAATATCGTTGTTATATGCTTGCGCTTGATTTATTTCTCGCTCTTTATCAGCTTTAGATGTTTGAACATCCCTATAAGCATCGATAACTTCCGAAGGAGGTTCTGCTTTTAATAACTGTACCTGATCTATTTGAACACCTACTTTATACTGATCCAGAATCTTCTGTGTTAATTCATCAATTTTATCTGCGATTTCTTGTTTCTGACTAGATAAAAGAGATGATATAGGAGTCTTTGCTATCACATCACGTATAACGCTTTCTGCAGTATTTTTAACAGTATCCTCAGGGTTTGATACATTAAATACATAATCTTCGAGATTCTTGATATGCCACATTACGTCGCAATTAAGATATGCGATATTTTCATCTCCCGTAAGCATCGTGCTTTCTAAAGCCACTTCCCTAGCAGGAGTATTATTACCACGAGATGTCACACCAGATCTGTAGCCTATCTCTATGCGGCGTGATTGATTTACTTTCTCAATAATTGAGGTTTCAATAGGACTAGGCAATCTGTAATTCAAACCAGGGCTACCCTTTCGAACAAACTTACCAAAACGAATTACTATGGCCTCCTCACCCTCTTTCACTTCGTATATTCCAGATGCAAGAATAACAACCAATATGGCTACCAGACTTAAAATTATTAGCTTAGGAGTAGGAGTAAGATTCATGTTGAAATTAAAATCATCTAGAAATTTCTTACCATAACCACCATTTTTGCGTGGTCTTGTAAAAATATTCTCCTCTTCTGGGCCATTACCGTTACTACTACCAGGGTCACCCCAAGGTGATTTTGCAAAAAAAATTCCGTCAGAGAATTCGCTCATATTGTGCTCGCAAGTTATATTTCAATACAGCTTAGCAAAAATAATTGAATTATCAAGTGTTATGATTGAGAAAAACTGCGCACTCATCACAACACTTAGCTAACGCTCACTTACAATGAGATGAACATCTTAAGATCTTTGCCATAATATCTATTCTTCCGTTGATGAATTGCCAAATGCTTTATATTAATCATTCTCCTTACAACATTATTAGATACCATAGCATAATAATTCTCGATGCAAGAAATTACAGTATTAGCAACTAAAAACTCCACATAAGAACAAATATCAATTTAAATTATTTAAAGTGACACTGTCTTTATCCATTGTAATATTGCTAAACTCAAGCATATAAAATTGATCTATTCTTGGCTGTTCATTTGGAAAAATTATGCTGTGATTTTTATCATTGAAGCTACGCAAATATTTTCCACTAAAAATTACTGTTCTAATTCCTTTATCTTGTTTATTGAATAATCCATATGAAAATATCACGGGATAAGATGGGTCTCCCAATCTAAATTTAATAGGATCTCCATGATCTTTTGAGTTAAATATTACATCACCATTAAGATTCATAATTTTCACATCACTTCCTACCAAACTGCCACATAAAATTGGCAATTTAAAAGATACTTCATCGTCAAAAATCTTCACATTATCTACAAAAACATCAGAAGAAATAGATTCTAAGGTTATATCAATTTTATAATCATGAGTCGGATTTGCAGGTTTTTTGCCTTTATAATCTGGTGCATCATATGCAAATTTTTCTGCTACAATTGCGCTTCTTGATTCTCCTATTTTCATACCCACTATAATATTATCAATAGCTTTCAATATATTAGCATCCCCCAGTCTTATAGACTTTTTACCAGATTCTATAATCATATCCTGCATATTCACTACTCTATATGTAATATTGACAGGATGGCCACATACAGCTACTAAATTACCCTTACCTTCCTTAGTTGTTTTAATATGGAAGCTCGTATCAATAATATTCAAACTATTTATCTTTAGACTATAATCTTTATCTACTATAGGTGTATTCACTGGCTGAATCATTTTTTCTAAAATTATTCTGCCTTTTTCTGTTTTTAATATATTTAACACCACTGTGGATAATGTCCGCTCTATAAAACTACCTTGCATATCTGGAAGTTTTTCTTCTGGAATATATTCAGGAGCTCTATCTCCTTCTATATATTCTGTTTTATCTGAATCGCGAGAAAAGAAAGGATCTTTACCACCATTTTTTGCTTTTATAACAGAATATAAAACCACCATAATCAGTACAACACTTATGAGTCTATGCATTTATTAAGTCCTTTAATATTTTTACACGAATATATAATATTATAAAATACAAAAATGGCAAGAGACGTTTCAACCAAAAATGTTGGGTTTTTCCAACCCGATTGTGAAAAATACGACCTATGATTAGAATAATCTATATTTATTCATGTATAATATTGTAGAATAGGTTCAAAAAATATCCATCATGAAGCAAATAATCTTACTAATTACAATAATTCTGCTTTGCCAGAATGCAGAAGCTAAGTATAAAAACAAGCTAAATACTTGCACAGTCACCCATTCTGCAATAAATAATTATGAGCCAGAAACATTCTTCCAAGGTAATAATTTATTACGCAAAGCCGGCCAAGAGGAGCTATATTGCGGGCAAAAAATTATGCTGAAGCTTGAAGTAGTTGATATGAACTGCGTCCCTATCTCAGATGCAAAAATATATTTATGGCAAGTCGGATGTGATGGAAAATACCCTTATAAACCTCTTAGAACCAAAACTAATCCTAATCTTATAAATAAGAAAGCAGGATCAACATTTGTAGGCTCTGGTATTGCTACAACAAATAATATTGGAAGAGCCAAATTTCTTACCATAATCCCCCCTTCTCACCATAATCAATCTAGTATAAATATCAGAATTGAACATTCGCAATATGGATCATTCCAAACTCAAATACACCCGAAGAAAAATATGATAATTGAAGATGATGACTATGATTTTATTGAAGCTAGAATAGTGACTCCTTGGAAGAATATTCATAGAAGATATTAGGAACACAACGTCATTGCGAGGAAACCCAATAGAGCATTTGCGGATTGTGGTTCCGCAATGACGACGACTCTACATCTTCTCAATATAGTATTTAGTCTCGTCACGCAAATCTAAGGTTTTATAATTTTGATCGAATAATTTATTTTGCTGATTCATTTTCGCTAGATATTTTAGGGCTGTTTCGAAACCTCTTTCTGGCATTTTTACTGTAATATTCTGCTTTAAAATTAGATTCCACCTCCTTTCCCCATATCTCACAGCAGACACAATATTTGCAGCGATAGTAGGTTCAAGCCTCAAATCTTCTATCAAGTTACTAGCATAGAGGTTAGCATCCTCTCCAACCACATGTAAAAGCGAAGCAAAATCTCCTATTCTATCAGTCTCTATCACATTACCTTCTGCATCAACTAAAGTTAATCTCTGCTTATTTTGCCATATTGCAATCGGCTTACGCTCTATAATATTTATTATTATTGTATCAGGAAGCTTTCTCTGCAAAGTAACATCTTGTACCCATGAAATATTTTTTAGCTTATGATATATTTTATCTAACGGGATAGAAAATAATGGAGTTCCTACATCTGCATTTAGAGAAGAGACAATGGTTGCAGTATCAATATGTTTATTTCCTCTAATAACAACTGTTTCTAATCTAAACCCTAATTCTCCACCTAATTCATAAAAATTCTCGTATATATAACCCTTCACAAAACTCAGATGCGACGTAAAAAGGAATATATATATGAAAATGATAAGCAATATTTTCCACACAAAAAGAAAACGCTGAGTCCATAGGCGTGCTTTTCTTTTGAAGGATAATTTATTTTGTGGAGTAAATTTTACGGTTGGTGTTTTATTCATTATCTTGGTTTTTAATTTCATATTACTTATCGCTATATCACGTACGTCACATTAGGAGGGCCCTTTACTGTCATCCTAAGGCTAGTACCACTAATCTGGATCCCAACTTTCACTCGGATGACACCTAGCCGTGGTAGCACCATCTCTAATTTCGAAATTTGGCACAAGTGGTGGATTTACCACCAGTATTATAGAATACTCTCACAAAATAGAAAATATATTTTGCTATTTCGGATAAGTTAATATATTAAAAAATTATCATTAGTAGAGTAAAAATGAGTTGATTATTTACATAATATGTGATAGAAGTTCTTCAATGATATTTTTATTTAGTGTTTATTAACCCGGTAAGGAAGTGATTGATAATATGACAAGCTTAGAAACAGCAAGTAAGATTGAGAAAGATAATAACGATAATAATAGCGGCGCTCAAGGAAGAGACCCTTTAACTGATATAGATTACATATGTAAATCTACAACACTCATAACAGAGTCACTACGCAATGGAAAGGATATAGCACAGCTTCCAAATGGCGATATCATAGTCACAGAAAGAAAAATAGTGCACTTACATTACACATGGGACCCAGCAAAAGCTAAAATGGTAAGAATAAGCTAGTTCGTCGCTTAGTTTAATCTTATACTAATATAGGTTATTCAGATGCAACAATCTAAACTTAATTACCTATAGATGATAGATTAGCTAAACAACCATTTTTCAAAAATATTTTCTAAACGAAGATTCATTATGGGTATTTGGTTCAAGAACCGATCTTACCAAAAAAAAATGGTGATATAGATCTTTATATTGAAACATCTATCAAAGACCATAAAGAAGCATTAAATATGATTTGCCAATATACCAAGCTAGATCTGAAGGAATTAAAATAGCATGAGCAAGTTATACTAAGTTGCAATCTATAAAATAGTAGATATGTTTTTTAAAGAAAAATGAAGAAATGATTGATAATCTAACTATGATAGATAAATTGAATAAGTGAAAGCGTTTAGAGATTATTCAAAATATCGAATTATGGCGCAAAATGAAACTTGTAAGAAATTGTCCAACGCACGAATATCCAGATCACCCGGAAATTACAGCAGATTATCTCAATCAACTCGTAGAATTATCCACAAAATTGCTTGATATTTTGTAAAATATCAAGCAACGCTCCCTATACCCCAAGCAATAGCCTCTCTGGATCTTCAGCATATTCCTTAATACGAACAAGGAAAGTTACAGCTTCTTTGCCATCAATGATTCTATGATCATATGAAAGTGCAACATACATCATAGGACGAATTTCCATTTTACCATCTATTACCACTACGCGTTCTTGTGTTTTATGCATCCCTAAAATACCTGATTGTGGTGGGTTGATAATAGGTGTGGATAAAAGCGAACCATAGACTCCGCCATTAGAAATTGTAAAGCTTCCACCTGTAAGATCAGCCATAGATAATTTACCTTCTTTAGCCTTTTTCCCAAAAGCACCTATTTCTTTTTCAATATCGGCAAAAGTTTTTTGATCCACATCTCTAAGAACTGGAACTACTAATCCCTGTTCTGTACCTACTGCTACGCCTATATCATAATAATTTCTATAAATTATGTCATCACCATCAATTGAAGCATTGACTGAAGGGATTTCTTTAAGAGCAGCTATTGCAGCTTTAACAAAAAACGACATAAATCCAAGCTTCACACCATGTTTCTTTTCAAAAATATCCTTATATTTTTGACGCACAGCAATAATGTGAGACATATCTATTTCATTGAAAGTAGTAAGAATTGCTGCAGTATTTTGTGAATCCTTTAAACGCTGAGCTATTGTCTTACGCAAACGAGACATTTTTATGCGCTCTTCTCTAGGCCCATTACTAACTATTTTAGCAACTGGAGCAGCAGATAAGGCATTTAGCGCATCAATTTTTGTTATTCTGCCATCCTTACCAGTACCAGTTATACTATGCGGATCTATTGCATTTTCTGTAACTATTTTTGCAGCTGATGGAGGAAGCATGTCACCAGTAGCAGTAGAAACTGTTTGTATTGGAACAGAAACAGCTTGTGCAGCTACAGGCGCAGGAGCAGCACCAGAACCTTTAGCAATAGAACCTAATATCTCACCTACTGCAACAGTAGCCCCTTCTTTTTTTGCAATAGAGCCTACAACACCTGCAGATGGGCTATTTACTTCCAAAGTAACTTTCTCAGTCTCCAATTCTAAAAGCAACTCATCCATTGCAACATTATCGCCTTCTTTTTTATGCCATTTTGCGATAGTTGCTTCTGTTACAGATTCTCCCAAACTAGGCACTTTAATTTCTACACTCATAAATATACTCTCTCCAAAATTACATTCCGTCATCCTCGGGATTAATACCTAAGGACCCATTTTTCTTCGTCATTATCAATATTAATTACTAATAAACCCATTATTATTTATGGACCCTTGGGCCAAGCCCGAGAGTGACGATATCATGTTAAGCATTTCTTCACTATCTCCGCCTGCTGAGCAACGTGGGTAGACATATAACCTACGGCAGGAGAAGCTGCAGCATCTCTTCCAACATAGCTCAATTTTTTACCATCCAATATTTTATCCAAATAAGGTTTTATAAAGCTCCAAGCTCCCATATTTTCTGGCTCTTCTTGCGCCCATATTATCTCTTTAACAGACTTATATTTCCCTATCACATCAAGCAATTCCTTCTCAGGAAAGGGATATAATTGCTCCAAACGAACTATCGCTATATCTTTTATGTTATTTTTTATTTGCGATTCTAGAAGATCATAATAAACTTTACCAGTACATAAGACCAAACGCTTTGCTATTTTATTATCTATCTTCTCGTCGCCTATAACTGGCTTAAAGTAAGTTCCTTCTGCCAATTCAGAGAGATTAGAGACTGCCAATTTATTACGTAAAAGCGATTTTGGCGTCATAACAATTAAAGGCTTCCTAAAGTTTCTAAGGACCTGTCTACGTAGCAAATGAAAAATAGACGCAGGAATAGTAGGATTTACAACCTGTATGTTATCCTCAGCACATAGCTGTAAGAAACGCTCTAAACGCGCAGAACTATGTTCTGGACCTTGCCCCTCAAAACCATGAGGAAGAAGCATCACAAGTCCACTCATTTGCATCCATTTTGTTTCAGAGGATGCTATAAACTGGTCAATCATTATTTGCGCTCCATTTGCAAAATCGCCAAATTGAGCTTCCCATATAACTAAATGCTTTGGATTAACTAGAGAATACCCATATTCAAAACCTAGAACTCCATATTCAGATAGGTTACTATCTGCCACTTCATAGAAAGCTTTTTGGCCATCTATATTATTCAATGGTATATATTTAGAGCCATTATTTTGATCATGCAACACTGAGTGCCTATGAGAGAAAGTACCTCGACCACAATCTTGACCAGTTATTCTAACAGGGATACCTTCAGCAAGCAATGTTGCAAAAGCCAATTGCTCTCCTACAGCCCAATCCAAAGGCGCATCATTCTTGACATCTTCAGCCCTTGACTCAAATAATTTTTTGAGTTTAGGATTTAAGCCAAATTCTGCAGGAATATTACAAAGCCCTACACCAATTTTTGCAAGTAATTTCTTAGACACTCCTGTAACAACTTCTTTACCATTACGCTCCAAATCCTTCCAAAAACCGGTAAATTTATGCGATGGAACCTTATATTCGCCAGAAGCAGAAAATTCCTTATCTAAAATATCTTTGAACGTCGCTTGCATAGAAGGATATATAGTAGAATCTATAACACCCTCTCTTTCTAATTTTTGAGCGTAAATATCAGCAGGAGTATGTTTATTGCTTATAATATTATACATTTGTGGCTGAGTATACATAGGCTCATCACCTTCATTATGGCCATATTTTCTATAGCACACTATTTCTATAACCACATCTTTTTGGAATTTTCTTCTATATTCAAGCGCAATACGAGTAGCAAATATTACAGACTCTGGATCATCTCCATTAGCGTGTAATATTGGAGACCCAGACATTTTGGCAATTTCCGTGGAATATCTACCTGGCCTATTATCTGATGCATTAGCAGTAAATCCTACTTGATTATTTATTACAAAATGCAATATACCACCAACATTATATGGCTTTAAATACGACATTATTAATGATTCACTGACAACACCCTGCCCGCAAAATGCATCATCTCCATGTATAAGTATACCAGCTACAATTTTACGGTCTTTATCGCTTAAATTATCCTGCCTCGCCCTTACGTTACCTGCTACTACTGGATTCACAGCTTCCAGATGAGATGGATTTGGTAGCAAAGACATTTGCACTTCGCCATTAGGGAATTTTCTGACAGAATTATAACCCATATGATATTTTACGTCACCAGATATACCTAAGTCAGAAGGGAAAGTAGCTGCGCCCTTAAATTCTGCAAAAAGCGCGCTATAAGGCTTACCAAGTACACGAGTCAAAGTAGCAAGACGCCCTCTATGAGCCATACCTATAACTACTTCCTTTGTAGCATCTTTAGCAAAATATTCTACAGAATCTTCAAGCGCTGCAATTGTAGCATCTCCGCCTTCTATAGAAAAACGCTTTGCTCCAGGAAATTTCACATGTAGATAATGCTCCATACCAGCAGCAGCAATTAGATTATTTAATATTGATATTTTTTCTTCCTTACTAAAATTAGCTAAGGACCTGCTTTCAAATTGCCCATAGAGCCAGTTAATCTCTTCTCTATTTTGTAAATGATTACATTCTATTCCTATAGTGCTAGCATAAATATTATCTAGTAACTTTACCAAATCTGATAGTTTTTTCTTGCCAAATTTTGTCTCAACTTCAGATGATAAATCTAAATCTGTCAATGCAAAATCTTCTGTTACTCTAAGACCCAGTTCTGACTTACTTCTAGGAAGATCCATACCTAATGGATCTAAATTTGCTAAATAATGACCTCTTTCTCTATAGGCAGATATTATTTTTTCAGCACGCAATTTAAGCGCTTCTAGCCCACCATTCTGAGCAGGTTTTTGAGGTTTTTTATCATCAATAACAACAGCATTAAGTATAGTTGGAGCTTCCCCCCAAGACGGACGCATCTTACCATCAGAACCTGTGTAATTTTTAAAAAATTCTTGCCATGAGCTATCAACAGATTTTGGATCATGCAAATATTGCTGATATATCTCCTCAACAAAAACCAAATTACCAGCAAATAAAAAACTATTTTTTTCGAACTCTGAACTCATTTATTCTCCATGGTGATAGGTGCAATAGTCATACAGACCAGAATAGAAGGCGACATAGGGATCCACAATACAATTCTTGAAAAGAATTGTGAATCATCAAGCTTGTAAGCTTGATGTGATGAATCACGACGCTTAAGCTAACGGCTGCTCGTAATGACGGGTCACATTAAACCAAATTTATTGACTAAACTCAAGTAATAACTGATGAACTTGCGCATAATATATACTAGCTGTTTTGATAAATCACGTTTTTATTTTTGGTAATAAAAAAAGGGCATATAAAATCTTCTATATACCACTTATCAATTCATAGTAAATGTTGTTTCTATCTAATAACTTCAAGCTATATTAT
>CAZIGS010000002.1:0-20153 GCA_964538645.1 uncultured Rickettsiaceae bacterium | reverse complement strand
CTATCGTACCTATATTACAATGCGGCTTATTCCTCTCAAACTTCTCTTTGCTCATATCTAAATACCTCAAAAAAATCTACAAATTATAAAAATGATCACAGCAATATACATCATATCTAAAGCAGCTGCAACAAAAAACTTGCGCGATGTAAAACTAAACACCAACATACCCAAGTAAAGGCTTACGAACAGAGATTCATAGCCATAACAGCCTTCGATTCAGAACCTACTACCGAAATAAACACCTACCACCCAAAACCTCAGCATAGAGTGGAGCGGGTGATGGGAATCGAACCCACACAGCCAGCTTGGAAGGCTGGAACTCTACCATTGAGCTACACCCGCATTATTATTGTCATCCTAGCGCAAGCTACTGCCCAGTCTTTATAATTTTTGGGCCCCAATCTTCGCTGGGATGACACCAATATAATCTCTATAGTCTGACTGCGCAAGACTTAGTCTCTTGACGAAGCCTGGTGGAGGGAATAGGATTTGAACCTATGAACGCATACGCGGGCAGATTTACAGTCTGCTGCCATTGACCACTCGGCCACCCCTCCGATAAACTGCTCTGCACCATATAATATTTTGATGGTTATTGCAAGAAATTTTTATATAATATGCAAAACCACACTTAATAGTACCACACCTCGTCACCACGGCACTTGCCCCGAGTATGAAGAGTTATGCGACAGCCGACAACTTCAAAAGTAAGAAAAAATTTTATGAAACAAGAAACAAAATTATATTATTTATACGGAAAACATGCAGTAGAGGCAGCAATTGCAAACAGTAAAAGAAAAATATTTGAAATCCTATGCACTGAGCAAAATTTTGAATATTTAAAAAAAATCTCTAATGGCCACAGAATAAATTTAGTCAAAGCAGAGCAAATAAAATCTTTATTTCCAGAGAATACGCATACACAGAACATAGCCGCTAAAGTTGCTCCAATAGCAATTTATCATATTCCTCAAGGGATATTAGACAAACCAAATTGCAAATTGGTTATATTAGATAAAATAACTGACCCACAAAATTTAGGAGCTATACTCAGATCAAGCGCTGCTTTCGGTATCGACGCTGTAATATATCCCAAAGATGGAGGGGCTACAGAAAACGCAACAGTAGCTAAAGCCGCATGCGGAGGACTTGATATAGTACCTCTAATAGAAGTAGTGAATATAAATAACGTTATGTTAGATATAAAAAAACATGGTTTTTGGGTATTTGGCCTAGATGGAGAAGCTAAAGAACATATAAGTGGCAATAAAGCCCTCGAAGGCAAAGTAGCCGTAGTTATGGGATCAGAAGGCACAGGTCTCAGACCATTAGTTGCTAAAAATTGCGACCTACTTATCAAAATTCCTATTTCCAAAAACATGGAAAGTCTTAATGTATCTAACGCTGCAGCTATTGTGTTTTATGAGATAAACAAAAGCAGGAATTAGGAAATCTCAGCGACTCAGACTAATACCAACGATGTCCCAATGCCTTTTATACTATTTTCTTACACCAAACTGAAGTCATTTTATAAACTTATATCAATAAAACCATTAATCAAAGGAAGTATTGAATCAGCATTATCAAGACTGTGAGATAATCCAGAAGTTAGTGGAACTTTTGCCAACAGAGAAATGTCATATTTTTTGGATAAAACTTCTCCGCTATTACCAGGAAAAAATTCAGACACCATATTTTCTATAATGCCTTTAATTTCTATATCAAACTTTTTATATAAATTTATAGCCCTCTCTACATCTTTAAGAGAAACAACTTGAGGAGTTGTAACCATATATACCCCATCTATATTATAATTTTCTAAAACAGATAGATGTATATCACCCGTACCAGGCGGCATGTCCACTATGAGATAATCAAGATCAGCCCATTTTGTAGCAGAAAAAAGTTGATATATTGCCTTTGTAGCCATAGGCCCTCGCTATGCTACTGGCCCTTCCGCAGGAACCAAAAACCCAATGGACATTAATTGAAAATTACGGTGAATGAGTGGAATGAATTTTTTATCCTCCAATTCAGGCTTTTCATTTACCCCAAGCATAGTAGGGATAGATGGACCATAAATATCAGCATCTATAATACCGACCTTACACCCTTTATTCTGAAGTATTTCAGCGATGGCTATCGTCATTGTAGATTTACCTACCCCACCTTTACCAGATGCCACCAAGATAAGTTTTTTTACACCATTGATATATTGTTTGATCATAGAAACACCTTCATCCTGTGACTTGACCCGAAGATCCATATTAACAAACAGGTCCTATGGTCAAGCCCGAGGATGACTGATACATCATAAAGGGGAATTATCTTGCTTATTCCTCATCAAAAAAGGAGCTTGTAGGAAAATAAAAATCAGAGTAATCGGAACAGCTCCAAATACTTTAAAGTTCACCCAAAAACTTTCTGAAAAATTGCGCCAGATAATCTCATTAATTACGGCCATTAAAAAGAAATAATAAGCAAATCTACGAGATAATATCAACCAATTAGATTCAGTCATGGCAAACGCACTCCCCAAAACATTCTTGATCAAAGGCTTTTTCAAAAAATACCCAATATATAATATTGATCCAAATATACAGTAAACTATAGTTGGTTTCATTTTTATATACATAGGGTCACCACTCAGTAATGTTACACTACCCGAAAAAAGCAAAACCACCCCCGAAATCATTAATGGTATAGATATTCTCTTATCTATTAAATAACTTACACCCAAAGATACTACAGTTACTATAACCATATATAAGGTGGCTTTAAAAATATCACCATATTTATATGTAGCAAAAAATACCACTATAGGACCAAATTCAACTAACAGCTTAAACATTACGCTTTCTCTCTCCTAACTTAGCACCAGTAAAAATAACAACTGCGGTTCCAACATAAAATATAATCTGCATTAAATTTGGTTGCGCATTGTATCCTACTAGTATTTTTAAAACCCTACCAACTATACTTAAGTCTGAAATCAACCAAGAACTATCCCATAAAGGCTCATTACCCACATCTAAATATCCTATAGAAGTAAGCTTCCCGGCAGCTTCTGCAGCAAGTCCTGCGGCTATGAATACCAATAGCTTAAAAGATATGCTAAAAAGATATTTTAGAGCGATTCTACTTAATCCGTAATATAACGAAATAGTAACAAGCACCCCAAAAATTATCCCACAACTAAATCCTAAAATATAATCCGTAGGACTATATTCAGCACCAGATGCAAGTGCATGCATATATATAATTATTTCTGTAACTTCTCTAAATATAGTAGTCCCCACCACAGTTGTAAGAATAAATTTTGATACAGTCCCACGCTCTATTTTATATGACAAATCATTCATTTTACTACGCATATTTGACGAATAGCCATTTACCCATATCGCAGTAACTCCTATAATTACCACAGTAAGCAAAATGATTCCTACATCTACAAGCTCTTCTCCATTGCCACTAAAGGAAAATTCAAGCTTTGTAATAAAAAATGCCAACATTGCAGCTGAAATTATACCGGACATTATTCCAGCAGTAATGTATATAACAGAATTTTGTATTGTTTTAGTGGCAGCACAAATTATGCCTAAAACCATAGAAATTTCTAGGCACTCTCTAAATACTACTAAGGCTATTTTAAACATATTTACTCCACTATCACTGTAGCTTTCGCCGTATCTTCGTGAAATTCTCCTACAAAATCATACCTTCCCACAGATAAAGGAGCAAGGATAATATTCGTTTTACTTTTTGACCGCAAGATTTTCTCTCGTTTCAAAGAAGGACTATCAAACTCTTCAACCGTAGGATCAAGGTTATATATTATCAATTTTATTTTAGTATCTTTTGGCACATGTATTTCGGAAGGTGTAAACAAATGATTCTCCAAACGTATTTCCACCTCATAAACCTTATCTTCTGCACAAACAAAAGATATGTTTAAAAATAAAAGAAGCACAATATACGAGAAAACTTTCATGTTTTTCCAAATAAAAATAATATAACAGGCATTTCACTATAACAAAATCTAGGTCAAGTCTATTAAATTCCTAGACATAATTTTAAAAGGAGGATAACACCCAATAATTAATACAGATATATTACTATATAGCGAGCCTTGTTACAAGATCTAATCTTCCAAGCTTTCATAGGTTACCGATCCATCAGAGCATGCTACTATTTTTTCTACTTTCAGTTTTGCTTCACGTAATTTTTTTTCACAATATGTCTTAAGTTCTATCCCACGCTCAAAAGCACTAATTGCATCTGAAAGATTTTCCTGATCTGAGTCCAGTTTTTTTACTAGAATTGTTAGCTCGTCTAACGCTTCTTCAAATGTCATTTTTTCAATAGATTTAGTATCAGTCATAAGTTATAATTTAATTAGTTGATCGTCATCTTCTGGTAAAGAGCAGAGTGCCTATTTTGTAATTATAGATTCTCGCGGCAAGCACGAGAATGACGAAATATATGTAAACATAACATAATTTTATACAACCATGCAAGCACGAATTTATCAAACCAGCCCAAGCCCAACACAATCAGGTCCTGGAATTAAGAAATGGGCACTAGATTTTTGTCCATCACATAAAATTATAGACGAAACTATGGGATGGTCTGCATCAAAAGAAACAATGACCCAAGTAAAATTATATTTTGACAGTCAAAAAGATGCCGAAGAATTTGCTAAGAGTAACGGGTGGACGACTGATGTTATAATACAAAATAACCAGCATAGAATTGTCAAAAAATCCTATGCCGAGAATTTTACGGATTAGTTAGCATACAGTACCTCCGAACTCAGAGCAACATCGCCTATTAGTCCTCCGTCTGTATTGCTAATAACTTCATCCAGAGGCAGTTCTGAAAATAACAGACATGTTGCCACAGATTCCATTTTATCAATAATTGTTCTACAATCCTCTTCCCTCTCTTTATCATACAACCTTTTCATCATGGCCAAAGGAGTCAATCCTTTGCTGTCTTCTAATAATGGATTTGCACCATGATCCAACAATTCCATGATGGTTCCAGTACCATTAGTACGTATGGTAGATTCCCTACAAGCCAGATGTAATGGTGTATAAGACGCAACAATAGAAAAATAATTCCAAGAATGATCCGAACATGCCACAATCGTACTCTGTGAATTAATATTACCCGATAGCTCTACAAGATCACTTACCACTTCAGATGTAAGTTGATATCTTGCAACAAGGTGCATATACGTCATACCCAAACTATTCACCCCATCAGGATCTACCCCTTTAGAGACAAGCTCTTTGGCAATAGCCAAAAAATTATCCATATCAAAAGGTTGCCTCCCATCGATAAAACACCTTTCGAAGAATGTCATTAATAATGGAGCTTGATACCCGTTGCTAACACCAAAAAGATCTATATTAGGATTATTGATTAATGGAATTGCTTTTTCGTAAATATGAGAGCGAGCACATTTAGATGTGTCAGTAGTATGCCACAAACTAAGCGTATTTGTAACTCCGGTTCTGAGAAATTGCAATACTTGCTCAGAATCACCGCTGTCAAATACCTCATCAAATGCTGGTAATTGCATTAAACGCTTAATACTTACTCTACCGTCTACAGACAAATTTTTATAGGGAAAAACATCTTCATATTCCCTCTGAAATTCTGGCCCTAGAGCTTGTGCAGCTTTCAATGTCAAATATTGTCTGACATCTATCCCCGTAGCCCAGACTTTGGATTTATCTAACGCCAATAAAGTTCGGAAATCTACAAAACTGAGTATTAATTCCAACAATTCTACTGGTAAATCTGAAAAGTTACCTGCAGGACTAGTAGTGGACATCCCCCCCCCCTTTTTTTTCTGATTAGTTTTGTTATTTAAGATAAAGGAGATTATAATTTATTTTAACTTATTTGTCAATTGAATTTTTATACTGATTAAGTATAGGGACGAGGTAATAAAACAAAAAACCCGCACTAAAAATTAGAACGGGTTTTTTTATTTAGTCCAAATAATTCGAATTGATGCTATGCGTGATGCCTATGAATTATAGGTGAGCGGCAAGCAACAACCTAGCAATCAAACTATTGTTGTAATACGCTTACAGCACGACGGTTTTTAGCATAAGCAGCTTCATTGTTACCAAGGTCAGCTGGTCTTTCTTTACCATATGATACTGTTTCAAGTCTATCAGCATGTATACCATGTGATTCTAGACCTTTTTTAGCAGCGTTAGCTCTTCTTTCGCCCAATGCTAGGTTATACTCTCTTGTACCTCTTTCGTCACAATGACCTTGTACTGACACACGAATATGAGGATGAGCTTTTAACCATTCTGCCTGACGGTGTAATGTAGCATGAGCTTCTTTTGTTAAATCACTTCTGTCAAATGCAAAATGAACTCTATCACCAGCTTTATTCTCAAAATCTCTAACAAGAGCATGATCAACTCCGTTCATCATACCTTTTTTACCACTACAACCCGCTAATAAAGCAACTGCACAGAACGCAACTGCCAAACTTTTTAATGACATATTAACTACTCCTATTTAAATTTAGTTTATGTAAGTGCCAGTCTAATTCATATACATAGCTTTTGCAATAGGTAGAAAACAAGATACTTAAATTACTATGATTTTATGCAATATTGTCACTAAGTGATGTTGTATTTTTGTCGCAAAACGCTAAGATTGCTTCCTATTTTAACATACATTTGGGGGTATATTCGTCATCACGAGGAGACTGGAAGGCGACGTGGTGATCCATGTCTAATATCAGCTTGAGAGTACACCATGGATTGTCGCGTCACTAAGCTCCTCACAATGAAAGCTACAACTCGTTTTTACCACTTACTTAATCAGGTTATTTCAAGCAAACTCTCTAGCTCTCATTTTTTTCTTTCTCATGCTAGAAGTCGCAATACCAAGCACCTCTCTATATTTCGCAACAGTTCTTCTAGCTATCCTAATATTAAATTTTGTAAGCTCTAAAACAATTTCATCATCAGATAGTATATTCCCCGCTTCCTCTGAATCTATTATAGTTTTTATTATCTCTTTCACTTTAGTGCTTGATATTTGTGTATCACTATTTTTAGCTGCAACAGAGGAAGTAAAGAAATATTTCATTTCATACATCCCGCTGCTAGTTTGCATATATTTATTATTTGTAGTTCTGCTAATAGTACTCTCATTCAAAGAACAGGCTGATGCTATATCCCCAAGAGTCATAGGCTCGAGATACATAACACCTTTTAAAAAGAAGTTTTTTTGTTTTTCTACTATTGCATTAGCAACCGCAAGAATAGTTTTTGACCTCTGTGTAATAGCCCTAAGCAAGTTACTCGCAACTCCGTATTCTTTAGAAATAAATTCTTTGTCACCATTACTAACGACATTATTTTTTGTCTCTAAATAATATGCCTTATCAAGCAATAATTTAGGACTTGCTTCTTCGTTTAATTTGACACGAATTTCACCATCTTTATCAAAAAAAACTATTACATCCGCTATCCTAGAAGTTATAAAGCCCGAACCAAAATCTGACAAAGGTTTCGGGTTAAGAGTTTTGATATATTTCACATGTTCTATGATAGTACTTGCATCAGTCTTACAAAGCCTTGCAAGTTTAGATAGATCATGATTTGCCACCATATTAAGATTACATAATATTATCTCAAAAATCTGATCATATTTTCCACGCTCTTTTAGCTGAAGCGTTAAGCATTCCCGAAGGTTACGAGAGAAAATCCCAGTTGGCTCTAAAGTCTGTAACTGGGACAATATTCTAAGAATATCTTCTGCATTACATTTTAAATGATTCACAGCCAAATCTAGATCTAACTCTATATAGCCATTTGGTTGAAGCAAATTAAGAAGATATAGAGCAATCCATCTTTCTACTTTGTCTGTAATTATAGAACCTATTTGCTCAAGCACGTATTCCGACAAAGGTTTAGCATCACTGACACCATGAAATGGGTCGTAATTTTCATAATTAGAAGTAGAAGGAAGGTAATCATACCCATCTCTTTCTTCTTCTGTATGATTATTTTCATTTGATTGCAAAAACGGATTCTTGTCAAGCTCCTGGTTGAGCAATTCAGACAATTCTACGTGAGACATTTGCAAAATATTGATGCTTTGGCGTAATGCCATCGTTAGATTTACAGACTGTTTGAGAGCTAAATTAAGCTTCTGACTAACCATATATATTGCCCAAATAAGCATTTATCATGCCAAAACTTCCTATATTCTATAATAATCCAGATTTATTAGCAATTTAAATCGTTTTCTCGACTTCGCGTTATTCACCATGCATAAACCCAATCATTGCCAGAAGCCCAAAAGACGACGCGTCAACCCTTAGAACACAACCTATATAAATAGTTTTTATCACTTACTTACATCAAGCTGAGGTTATCATCATAATCTACCCCATATTTTTATTGCGTTAAAAGCTCAAATTATATACTATTGCTGCAGATACTAAAACGCATTCTTAATCAGAGGCTTGAATTTCAAGCCAAACCTGCGTAAACCTATAAATAATACGTGCGTAAAGGTGAGTGCTACAAAATTCAATCCTATCATTTTGAATGCGAAATAGTATGAAAATTTTATCCTAGAGTTTACTGTGCACAAGATCTTGTTTTTTATATATATGATACTTCCTATTACCATTCTCGCTAAGGACAAAACAACGGAAGCACTTCAAAAACAAATAGATTATCTTCAAAAAAAACATGAAGTCCTTGCTTCCAATATTGCGAATGTTTCTACACCCAAATATATAACAAAAGACATTGAGCAACCAGATTCTCTACAGGGAAAAAAGCATAAAATAAGTGTGAGCAGAGTGAATCTAAAACTTACTAACGCTAAACATATTAGATCAGGCAATCAAAAAGATTCTGGGAAATATCATACTATTTTAGACAAAACCAGCCCAATGAAGCCTAACAAAAATAATGTAGATCTCGCGAATCAGATAGGCAAAATGGCTCTCAATAGCGATAATACATCTGAGGCTCTAAAAAATTACCGCTCTTCAATGGAACTTTTAGGTATGGCATCTGATTCAGGAGCAAGTAAATGATGTTACAACGAAGCTCATACTGGGGTTTAATCCGAGGATCCATTCTTACAACCCTAACATGGCTACTCAACTCTGTTCCGATTCTAAGAACATTGATATTAGCCCTACTACTCCCAAACACATCAATCGCCTTAGAAGATAGTTTGCAAAAATCGATAGAAATTGCAATGCAGGGAAATAATATTCAAAGTGAACGGCTGAAAATAGTTGCAGAAAATGTTGCTAACGAGTATTCTACAAGCGAGAAACCTGGCGGCACTCCTTATAGAAGAAAAATTATGTTTGTTGAAAATAAATATGATAAAAAAAAGCGAGTGAATTTGCTAAGAGTCAAAAAATATAGCGAAGATAAATCAGATTTCGAAATGAGATATGACCCAACACACCCTTCAGCTGATTCTAAGGGATATGTCAAAATGCCGAATGTAAAAAGAATGGTTGAACTAGCTGATTCTGGCGAAGCTCAAAGAGCCTATGAAGCGAATTTGGGAGTGGTGGAAATATCACGAAGCATGATACAAAAAAGTTTAGAAGCAATAAGGTAATATTATGGCATCAGTTATAGGCCCAGCAGCCTTGTTACAAGCGCAAAGCGCTTATTCTACAACAAGTAACAATGCACCTAGTGCAAATGTTAATTCAATGTCATCCGTTGAAAATGCCGTAAATTTCCAAAAAATGGTTGCTAAGAATTTTGAGAATTTTTCAAGCATGAAGCCCGAGCAAATTCTAGCTGTAATGAAACAGGCCAGAGAAGTCACAGGTGTACAAAATACTGATTTTGTATCTAGTACTGTAGGCTCAATTGCTAACAGCGTAAGACAAGATGAGGAAGTCAAAAAACGCGCCATAATCGGGGAAGCCTCCTTAAGTGAGGTGATCGCTGCCACCTCAGAAGCAAAAACCACACTCCAAACAACTATCGCTGCTAGAAATAAACTGATCGAAATGTGGAACCAAATCCTCAATATGCCTATTTAACCTGATCTACGGATAAGAGTCGTCATCCTCGGGCGAAGACCCGAGGACCCATAATGACGTAATGATGTAATGGGTTCTCAGGTCAAGTCGAGAATGACGTGGGTGGGATACGTGCCCGAGAATGACGGTGATAGACGCAATGACGGTTACAATCTCTTGAATAGCATTCATTTTTCTAGTATATTCATTTTCTTTAAATAGATTTCACATATGATAGAGCAAGTTTTAAAAACAGCACTAGAGAAAATTTCTCAAACAAATGATCTAACTATCCTAGAAAATCTAAGGGTAGAATATCTAGGTAAATCCGGTGTTATAACTAGCGAAATGCGCAAGTTAGGAACAATGGGAGAAGAAGAACGCAAATCATATGGCAGTATTATAAATAAAGCCAAGGATGAAATTTCTAGTCTTATTACAGAGAAAAAAGATGCTTTAGAACTAGATTCTATTAATAATAACTTAGCTAAAGAAAAGCTAGATCTAACACTACCTTCAAGAAGTCACAAAATAGGCAAGGTCCACCCTGTTTCTAAAGCAACAATGGAATTATGTGAAATATTTGCTTCATTTGGATTTGAAGTTAAAGAAGGACCTAGCATAGAGGATGAATGGTATAATTTTTCTGCTTTAAATATTGCTGAAAATCACCCTGCACGGCAAATGCATGATACGTTTTACATGAAACAAGAGAACCTAGTACTTAGAACTCACACATCACCAGTACAAATTCGTACCTTGAAAGAATGGGATCCAAAATCTACTAATAACTCAATCAGGTTTATTGCGCCTGGTAGAGTATACCGCTGTGACTCTGATATGACTCACTCACCTATGTTTCATCAGATAGAAGGGCTGCTTGTAGATTCCACTACTCATCTTGGTCATTTAAAATTTATTCTTACAGAATGGGTAGAACAGTTTTTTGAAAGCAAAAACATAGAGGTACGATTTAGGTCCAGCTTCTTCCCATTTACAGAACCTTCTTTCGAGTTGGATATTAAGATGCCGCATATAGGAAGATGGCTAGAAATTGGAGGCTGCGGGATGATTCACCCAAAAGTTCTCACCAATGCTGGAATAGACCAAGAACAATATAGAGGATTTGCTTTTGGTATGGGAATAGAGCGTTTCGCAATGCTAAAATATGGCATTAAAGATTTAAGGCAATTTTTTGAAAATGATTTGCGTTGGCTAAACCATTATAGTTTTTCTGCATATGATATACCAAGTCGATTAGGGGGGCTAACAAGATGAAATTCACATTATCATGGCTGAAAAAATTTCTAGATACAGAAGCTTCTTTAGAGGAAATTGCCGCTGTTCTAAATAAAACAGGTTTTGAAGTTGAAGAAATAATAGATAGGGGAAAAGAATTAGAGGCTTTCGAAGTAGCAAGAATTATTGATACAACTCAACACCCTAATGCTGACAAGCTACAAGTATGTACAGTCAAAACTAAAAGCGGAAATTTACAAATAGTCTGTGGTGCACATAACGCTAGAAAGGATTTGAATGTAGTGCTTGCTCCAGTAGGAAGCACTATTCCTAACGGAAATTTTATTATAAAACAGGCAAAAATTAGGGATATTGAAAGTAACGGCATGCTATGTTCTGCTGAGGAACTTTTAATAGAAAAAGAAAGCAGTGGAATAATAGAACTTCCTGAAGAAGCTGTAATCGGAGAGAATTTCGCTAAGTATTTTGGCTTAGATGATCCAGTAATTGAGATAGATGTCACCCCAAATAGGGGAGATGCGTTAGGAGTATTAGGTATTGCTAGAGAGTTGGCTGCTAGTGGATTGGGGAAGTTGAAGAAAATAGACTGGCCAGAAATTAAGCCAGACAAATCCGAAGTAGTACTTGACGACACAAAAAGCTGCCCCGCTTTCGCAACCATTGAGGTAAAAAATATTACCAATGGGCCAAGCCCATTATGGCTACAGAATCTTCTCAAAAACATAGGATGTAAACCTATATCTAGCATTGTAGATATTACAAATTATATTTGCTTTAGCTACGGACGTCCGATGCATGCATATGATGCTGATCTATTATCTGGTAATTTAAGAGTTACAAGAGCTAGCGATAAGGATCCAGAATTTCATGCTTTAAATGATAAAAAATATAAGCTTGATTCAAATGATTTAGTAATAAGAGACCATGATCAAATTCATGCTTTAGCTGGTATCATTGGAGGAATCTCAAGTTCATGTAGCGAGAATACAAAAAATATTCTGTTGGAAGCAGCAATTTTTGATAAGGACTTAATAGCAGCAACTGGACGAAAATTAGCTATTGAAACAGATTCACGTTTTCGTTTTGAAAGATCAACAGATATTGGCATGGTACTACCATCTGCTTATTTAGCGACTAATATGATATTAGATATTTGTGGTGGAGAAATTGGCAAATTCTCTTTAAGTGGGAGTGTAGAATTTACTCCAAATAAAATATCTTTAGAGACAAAAGATATTACAAAAGCAACTGGCATAAATATTGCAATCAAAGAGGTAGGAACAATATTAGAAAATTTGGGATTCACTGTTGAATATTCCGAAAATAAATTAGAAGCATCAAACCCCTCTTGGCGTCACGATATTAGCATTAAAGAAGATCTAATAGAAGAAATAGTAAGAATTTATGGTTTTGATAAAATCCCAGCAGTTGCTATTTCTACAGCCCTACAATTTAGACTAGCTCCTTGTAGTTTCGTGAGAGGAAATAACGCTCGTAGAGTTTTAGCGTCTAAAGGCTATGATGAGTTAATTACATGGTCTTTCATGAATGAGGAATTTGCTAAATTATTCAGCGAAACACAGGATAAACTCAAATTACAAAACCCTATAAGCCAAGAATTATCTTATATGAGGCCCTGCATCCTACCTAATTTGTTAGAAGCAATAGCAAAAAACGCTACCAGATCTATAGCTAGCGGCGCATTATTTGAAGTTGGGCCAGTATTTTTAGGAACAGAATTAGCAGATGAAAAACTCCATGCTACTGGCGTAAGATGGGGAAATATAGAAGCCAATTTACATGCAGGCAGTAGAGAGGTTGATATATTTGATATAAAAGCTGATATTGAATTATTGATTCTAGAACTTGGGTTATCTTTGGAAAATATGCAGCTAGACACTAGTAATTTGCCAAATTATTACCATCCTTATAGAACTACAGCAATCTTGCTTGGAAAAAATATTATAGGATATTTTGGAGAAATTCATCCTTTGATATTGAAAAAATATGGAATAGAAAAACATGTAGCAGCTTTTGAAATAAATATCTCCGCACTACCAGAGCCACGTTTAAAAGCAGGCAAAAAAGATATTTTCACCCCATCAATTTATCAAGCGGTGAACAGGGACTTTGCGTTCCTTGTAGATAGAGATATACCAGCTGGGAAAATGTCAAAATATATTTCCTTGATAGACAAAAAGCTAATAAAAAATGTTGAAATTTTCGACCTATATATCGGTGAAAAAATAGATTCCAGTAAAAAATCTATTGCTGTTAAGGTACATATTCAAGCTGATGATCGTACTTTATCAGACCAAGAAATCACAACTCTACAGAACTCTATCATTCAAGGCGCAGAAAAAGAATTCCACGCCTCCATCCGGAAATAATAATTCGTATAATCCAAAACACTAATCATCCTCAGGCTCACGGCCTGAGGACAATCTACTATTCATCTATAGCAATGACCTTTTTGTCATCAATGCTTAAAAAATCTTCATAATTCTCTTGCCACAAAATAGTAAAGGTGATATAACGCTTTATTTATAATAATTAAAGGATGTAAATCAATGCCACATATAGTAGATATCGTTAGATCGGTCAACACACAAACTAAAGATCTCGCAAAAATCAAACAAACAATCAAGCTTGAGATAGATGTAATGAAAGTTACAGAAATATTCCACACATTGTCGAGTAAAATCGCATCAGAAAAAATAAATCCAAATGAGTATTTACTTAAATCTGTATTATTAAGTGAGCAAAAAAAATTCTTACTAAATAATCATTTAGTTTCTAAATTCTTGACAACGGATTCTCAGCTCATAAAACAATATAATAAATGGATAGATAATAAAGAACTCACAAAACCTATGGCAAAATTATTATATAATAAATTAATATACGCTATAACTCATTATCAAGTAATAGAGATAAAGTCTCTATATCATAGTTTTTTAAATACCATTCTTGATGAAATTATTACAAGAGAAAATATCGCACAGCAAAAAATATCAAAACTACAACTTTCATTAGAGGAATCTAAAACTAAAGCGCAAAACAAACACAAGGTAGCAATTGCTGAAAAACAAATAAAAGAAGCAATAGATAATGCTGAAGCTATGAAAGTAGAAAAATTTATTGGAATACAAGATATAGTATATTTATGCCATGGTTTAAATTCTAATGATACGCAATCTTTATTATCTCATCCTGTAATAACAAGAACTCCGTCTCTTGGATCTAATGCGCTTTATGCAGTAATTATTTCTGAAGCAGCACACGCAAATGCAACTAAATTTAAAACTTTATTAGAAATGCTACCAGCAGGAGGTATAGTAAAAATGGCTCGTCAGATTCCTAAGGAGCAAATAACAAAGTTATTAAAGAATCTGCAAGCTAATACAATGAGTGATTCTAAAAAACAGCAGCTTGTTATAAAACCATTGCAAAAATCTGGGCTAGTAGCAAATGAAGAATTAGAATCATATATCAGCGTTAAACGTAGTGCTAGAGAAATGGAAGAGGAAGACGAATCTCTACCAGATCAAAAATCTATTAAATCAGAAGATAGGGCAGATTCAGGTATGGCTTCCGCCAATGATGCACTCCCAGATTCTGACAATGATGATTATAGGCCAGAAACTCCTATAGATCCTAAAATAGCAGAAGCCATAAATACATTCACCCCTATAAAATCAGGCCATAGTCATGATGAAGACATGAAGGTGGATATTTTAGGCTTAGATCCTGTGATATTTGATAATGATCTTCCATCCTAAATTAATAACACAATGTTAATAATCTTATGAGACAATAAAATTTATGAGGAAAAAATGATTTTAGATATACTAGAAACAATTACAAACTATATAATAACTTTAGATGAGAAAGACAGAAAAGTTGTATTAGAAAAACAAAGACCTGGATTGGTAACAATGTTCTCTAATGATGGTTGTTCAGATAATTTCAGCAGTGAGATTGTAAATCTTATGATTCAGTCTGTATTGTCTGAAAAGATAGATATATCCGAGAGGTTGAAATCTTTAGTTGATTCGATGCTAGACTCTGCAGAAGAGCTAACAAACTATGACTTATGTGTTTTGCTTAAGGATTTAGATGGCGATGCAATTCTAAATATTTTAGATACAAGATTTTCAGACAGTAAAATACATAGAGCTGCAGAGATTCTAGAAAACACAGCTTCAACAATATCTCTACCGAAATTAAAATCATTACTTTCAGTAACAAACCTAAAAACTCTCATTTCGTCTATGACAAATCCAAATCAATTTATGGAGGCATTGCACTATAACTCTTCCTTAAATACTTCTGATAAAGACAGTCTAGTTTTCGATCCATTTTTTGGTCCTAAACCATTAATAACAAAATTTGGGTTATTATCAATTCCAGAAGAAGATGAAGATTACGAGACATGTGGCAGCAGCACAGATAATTCTTCTCCAACGACTGTATCATTATCAGGCAAAGACTCTCCAAATACTGATGCTGAGTAGGCTTCTCACTTTGAATATCTCGACATCCCAGGAGCGTAGCATTTATTACGCTCCCAAGATGGAAAGAGTTATTTACAATATTCCAAATTAAAATCAGTATTCGAACAATGAGACTACTTTCTTTTAACCTTACCACCTTCAATCTTGCCTTTCATTACGACATCTTTATCTGCGAGAACATGGCCTTTTCCAGATTTAAAAACAATATCTCCTGAAATGACGCTTTTGCCTTTTAGAATTATTTTCTGAGGAGTGTTATTATCTTTCATAATAATATCATGCGCCATTGAGTCCGATAAGGTAATTTCATTAGAATTTGCCTCCAGATCATGAAACTCACTCTGTTTTGCATTAAGACTTCCAGATATTTTGGTTATGCCATTAATTCTAGCACGCACAACCTCTAAGCCCCCCTCCACCACAGCATCTCCTGTAACTGTGATATCAGTACCAACAAAAGCTCCACCAACAACAAGACGCTTACAATGCAATTTCTTTCCATCTGCTCCGCCAGATACTACGAATAATTCAGTTACTTTTAAACCTGTAAAATCTATCCCTCCACTAATAGTAAGTGTTCTAAATTCCGAATTGCTTACTTCAGCACCACCAGATACTACAACATCCTCTAACACCATATCACTGAATTCCCCAGATCCTGATATTGCAAGAGTTTTTGCATGAGAATGAGAAATATTTAAAAATAACATTGATAAAATAGGCAATATTATTCTTGAGATTTTATACATAGTTTTTACCAGATTATGAGTTTTATATAATCTTATCTATAATAGAAAAAATGTAACATTACTAGTAAAATAATATAACTTGTGGTACCATTCCCAAAAATAAATAAGAGCTAAAAATTTTGAAAATTGTGAAGTTATATATTCTGCTTTTAATATTATTTTTATGCACTGGCTGTGCAGATAAAAAATATACTGGCCATTATAAAATAGGCCCGGCATATCAAAAAAATGGTGAAGAATATGTTCCTTCTCATAATGTAAAATATGTCAAAACAGGTCTTGCATCTTGGTATGGTACAAAGGGTGGGTTTCATGGTAAAAAAACGGCTAATGGAGATAGATATAATAAAAACATGCTCACAGCTGCACATCCTACACTCCCTCTTCCTAGCATGATAAAAGTAACCAACCTGAAAAATAATAAATCACTTATATTAATGGTCAATGATCGTGGACCTTTCAAAAAAAATCGTATTCTCGATGTATCTGAAAAAGCAGCAGACATTCTAGGGTTTAAACATCATGGTATAACAAAGGTCAATGTAGAATATTTGAGTGAAGAAACTAAAGATTTACTAGATAAATTAGCATTAGTCCCCAAACACGGCTCCAAATCCAATAGCAAAATGAAAAATAGCCAATGTTCTGTGGATTGCTATATAAAAATGGTGAACAAGAAGAAAAAGTTACATGGGATAAAAGAGAAAGAGATTGTGAGAGAAGGTAAAGCAAAGGTGTCATCCAATCGAAAGATAGGATACAGTAAATCAAGCCTATAAATATTTAGAGATCGTCATCACCAGCCTCTAGCTTGTCTCAATCCTCTCCATAAGCTCTAGATGTAGCTTGGTTTCTTCGTCTGTAGGCTTAATAGTTATTGTTCGTTTTAACTCACTATTCCTGGTTTGAGTTTGCATTTTATTATAAGAATTGGTCTGAGTAGCCTGCATTGAAAAACTAGATTGTCTTCCACCACAAAGCTCTACATATACTTCTGCTAATAACCTAGCATCTTTTAAAGCACCATGATAACCTCTCAAGGAATTATCTATCCTAAAACGCCTACATAGTGCATCCAAATTCGCTTTCTGTCCTGGGAACATCTTACGTGCCATAGCTAAAGTATCAACAATATTTAAATGGTCTATAGAGGCTAATCCTACACGCGATAATTCATGATTTAAAAATTTCATATCAAAGGCAGCATTATGAATTACTAAAGTGCCACCCTCAATAAATTTTAAAAACTCCTCGGCTATAGCACCAAATAATGGCCTATCTTTTAAAAATTCTGTAGATATACCATGAATTCTATATGCCTCTTGGGGCACAGATCTTTCAGGATTAATAAAGTAATGAAACTTGGCACCAGTAAGAACCTTATTTTTCATTTCAATAGCACCAATTTCTATGATTCTATGCCCTTCCTTAGGGTCAAGCCCAGTAGTTTCAGTGTCTAATATTATTTCACGCGCTGTCATATATATTCCTTAAAGTTAAAAGACATTATAGAGAATAATTTAAAAAAGATCTATTGGAATATAAATGGATTGTTGGTATTGCTCACCATATATAGATCGCGTCATTGCGAGGAGACCTCTTGGTCTACGCGGCAATCCATATATATAAAGCTTTTGAAGGCGGTGTATGGGTCACAGTGTCGCATCTTCGATGCTCCTCGTGATGACGGCGTTGGAAGCCAAATATGTGGTCAATATCTATATATGGTGAGTAATGCCGGATTGTTTTATGTAATCTGTGAGCGAACGCAGCATGGCGGAGATCAGTTTGCTATAACCTAACCAACTCCAAACTGGGGTGGTATAGTTATGTTTTCACTTTCTGAGCCGATTATAGAGGCGTATTTTGGGCAATGCCGTATTTTGAGAGTGTCAAATGAACCATTTTGGATTCTCTGAAAAGGGGCATCCTCGATTGCCTATCTTTTCTTTACCATCTTGACTAAGAAAAGATAATCTGATATATTTTCTTAGAGTGGGCAGCTTAAGAAAAGATGGCTTATGAATAAAAGAATAGGAATATACATTACACAAAAGGTCTCCGGTGAGTCATATAAAGCATATGTTCCTGCAAAACTGCCACCTGAGCCACCTATAGAACTCACGCTGCTTTATCCTTACCTTGAAAAAGCAACGCATGCGCTAGCTGAGTTAAATAGTATTCATAAGACTATTCCTAATACAGCGCTCTTTATCTACATGTATGTACGTAAAGAAGCTCTGCTTTCAAGTCAGATTGAAGGAACGCAAAGCTCTTTTTCCGATCTAATGCTATTTGAACATAATCAAAAACCTGAAGTCTCAATTGAAGATGTAGAAGAGGTGTCCAATTATGTTAAAGCTATAAACTACGGTTTAGAGCGTTTAAAGGGGGACTTTCCTTTGTCGTTGCGAATTTTAAAAGAAATGCAGGGTATTTTGCTTTCTGGAGGCAGAGGATCAAGTCAAACGCCTGGAGAATTTAGAAGATCACAAAATTGGATTGGTGGCACAAGACCAGGCAATGCTCTTTTTGTTCCTCCTCCCGTAGACTATTTAAGTGATTGCCTTAGCGATTTTGAAAGATTTCTTCATGATGAAAGCCTGCCCGTTCTCATAAAAGCAGGATTGGCTCATGTTCAATTTGAAACAATACATCCTTTTTTAGACGGTAATGGCAGACTTGGTAGGTTGCTTATAACATTGCTTCTATATACTGGAGGCATGCTTGATTCACCAATTCTTTACTTAAGCCTTTATCTGAAAGCATATCGCCATACCTATTATGAGCTGCTGCAAGAAGTCAGGGAATCAGGCACTTGGGAAACATGGTTGGAATTTTTCCTCATTGGTGTAGAAAAATCTTCAAAACAAGCTATTCAAACAGCGACAAGAATTAATGATCTTTTTGCAAAAGATAACGAGAAAATATCTCATTTAGGCCGCGCTAGATTTTCATGTAAACAAACACTTGAATACATGAAAAAGCTACCTCAAGTGACAGTTCCTCTCCTTGCCAAGGAATTGCAAATGACTCAGCCAACAGCAAGAAGTGCATTAAATCATATGCAAGTCCTTGGTATATTAGAAGAAGCGAGCGGTAAGAAACGTGATAAAGTTTATATCTATCGTAAGTATTTAGATATTTTGGAAGATGGCGCAGAACCATTTTCTACAGAGAAGTCATAATGAACACCTTTCATTCCAACATCATCAACATTTATGGAGAAAAAGGCAAAGCATGGATAAATGAACTGCCTGAGCTTGTTGCAGCAATATCTTCAAGGCTGGATTTACGTGATTTAATTGAGGTCACAAATCTTACTTACAACTATGTGTTGTCAGGATTGCAAGGCAATAACCCTATCATCCTTAAGCTTGGCCTTGATAGTGAAGGTTTAGCTCGAGAAGCTTTTGCGCTCAAGTGCTTTGCAGGCTGTGGCGCAGTACATGTGCTTGCTGAAGATAATGGCATGTTGCTTTTGGAAAGAGCAATGCCTGGAATATCGCTTAAAAGCTATTTTCCTGATCAAGAACATGAATCTATCGAAATTGCCTGCAGAGTTAT
>CAZIGS010000001.1:27293-27709 GCA_964538645.1 uncultured Rickettsiaceae bacterium | reverse complement strand
GATGTAGGACCAGGTGCAGGAATTCATGGTGGAGAGATAATAGCCGAAGGTACTTTAGAAGACATTAAAAACAATCCCAATAGTATCACAGGACAATATCTTAGTGGTAAAAAATCTATAGAATTACCAAAAAACATACGATCAGGAAATGGTAGATTCATTGAGCTTAAAGGCGCTAAATCTAACAATTTGCAAAATGTAAATTTAAAACTCCCTATTGGTACTTTCACAGTAGTTACAGGGGTCTCAGGCAGTGGTAAATCTAGCCTTATAATTCATACTTTCTACAAAGCTGCATTGAAAAAATTAGAGAATCTACAAAAATTGCAGGTAGCAGAATATGACACTATAACTGGTCTTGAATATATCGACAAAATCATAGATATTGATCAATCACCAATAGGACGCACACCACG
>CAZIGS010000001.1:26253-27283 GCA_964538645.1 uncultured Rickettsiaceae bacterium | reverse complement strand
ACACTATCTAACACAGCGACTTATACTGGAGCATTTACTCATATTAGAGACTGGTTTACAGAACTTCCAGAATCCAAAGCACGTGGCTATAAAGTTGGCAGATTTTCGTTTAATGTAAAAGGCGGAAGATGCGAAGCTTGCCAAGGTGATGGAGTTTTGAAAATCGAGATGCATTTCTTGCCTGATGTCTATGTAAAATGCGATATATGTCATGGGAAAAGATATAATCGCGAAACTTTGGATATCAAATATAAAGATAAATCAATTTCTGATGTTTTGGAAATGACTGTAGAAGATGCTATGCATTTCTTTAGCAAAATGCCTTCCATATATGAAAAACTCCGCACCTTAAACGAAGTGGGCCTCGGATATATCAAGATCGGACAATCTGCGACAACACTCTCTGGTGGAGAAGCTCAGCGTATAAAATTGGCAAAAGAATTATCAAGAAAATCAACTGGACGCACATTATATATTCTAGATGAACCAACAACTGGGCTTCATATAGATGATGTAAGCAGACTACTTGGTGTACTCCACAAACTAGTAGAAATGGGGAATACAGTACTAGTTATTGAGCATAATTTGGATGTAATAAAAACAGCAGATTATGTTGTAGATGTTGGACCAGAAGGCGGAAATAAAGGCGGAAGAATTATCGCAACAGGAACGCCGCGTGAAGTCTCCCAAGTAAAGGAAAGCTTCACAGGACAGTTTTTGAAACGTTTTTTTGAGTAATATTAATAATACCCACCATAAACGGAGTCATCCCCGCGTAGGCAGGAATCCAGCTGTTTCACCATCCTCGTACTTGACATGAGTACTTATGATATATAATACTGGATCCCCGCCTACGCGGGGATGACTCCGATTTATGTGGAACCTCCTGCAATAAAGAATGACGATTACCCAGGAAATAAATCTTGAGCTTTCACCCTGTCATTTTTTGCAAGATCAATTTGACCCTGAGATTCAAATATTGAAGCACGCTGCAAATAGACTTGCGATGCAAATTTATGGTAATTTTTAT
>CAZIGS010000001.1:5974-26243 GCA_964538645.1 uncultured Rickettsiaceae bacterium | reverse complement strand
AATAGAATCTATAGCATTTTGAATAAAAATACTAGCAGGTCCAAGCTCCTTATTATAAATCGCTATAATGCTTTTCACAAAATCTAATCTATGAGATTTGTAATTTATTTCTGCGTCCACTATTTTAGATGAAAAAGAAAGTTCTATTGCATTATCCAGTAGCTCTACTTCTGCAGATGGAGCAAATTTTCCTATAGCAAAATTTAGGAAATCCTTTTCATATCTAATATTTTTATTATAAGAAACTATATATGCCAAACTTGCATTATCATGGAAATGTAAAGCCTGTTCATTTATATGGTCCTGAAAAATAGCTTTAGTTAAATATTCTTTTGTAGAATACTCATCCTCTTTTAAATATCCAATATATGCAGCTAGAAGATAGGCAAATGACTGTTCAAAATGGAAATAACTATGGAATTTATTAACTATAGAGACAGCCTTATTGAAGTCATTCTGCTCTAGAGAGTTGTGGATATTATTTTCAGGTTCTAAAATTAGATGTTCTGGGATATTGAGAATATCGTAGAGACTGAGTTTCATTGAGCACATTCCTTCGCAATAATATCAATTATTCTTCTATAGTGCTCTATATAATTCTTACTCCATTTTTCACTATCCAAAGTAACAATTTTATGAGAGATTTTATTTGCAAATATCTCCCAATTCTCATTACTGCTAGCAAGTAGACATGTATTTTTATCTATATTCTGAAGCTTAGAAAGAGTTTGTAATGTTCCCATACCAGGATAAATATATAATTTATCTGCTTTAGGTAATAAATACTCTAAACTATCACTTAACAACACGATATTTCTTAATTTAGAAAAGATGTTATTTTTATAGCGCGATAATTCTTCAAGCTCACTTTTAGATGTCTCAAGATTATTGTGCCATGTTTTTTTATTATCAGGATCAATAACCGAAAGAATATCACATAAGCTTTCTAAAATAAGTTTGGTATTCTCTAAATCCAACCATATATGTAGATTATTATCTTTTATACGTACTCCATCAATACTAGAAATTTTCAAAATATTTTTCTGATTTTTGGGCAACAAATTCACTATAAAATTTTCAAACCTATTATCAATATATATAACCAAATCAGCATTTTTTACCTTACCTACATCACTAGGTTTTAAATGATAATGTTCTGGACATCCACCAGTATTAGAAATCACAGTAATTGCATGATTATCTCCAATTATCATATTTGCAATGCTTTCAAGGTGATTTGTACTGGTTACTATATTCAGATTATCAGCATGTGAGGAGAATATGGTTAGAGTAAATAATAAAAATAATATATAATGCACGGGTATTTCTCATAATAAGTTGGAATATATTATACCTATATAAGGGGTGTCATCAAGTGTGTATTTTAAAAATACAGTCATCCACATTGGAATCATCTAGAAAATGGTTTCTCAATTTGTGTAATCCATGCAAAAGCAGGGATCTAATATTTATATTTTCCTGGATCTGTCCTTTCGCATGGATCACACCTAAGGAATTTGCGAGTAGGACTGCAATGAAATTACTACAACTATTTATAATTTCAATTTTTCTTTCTTCTTGCTCGTCTTTTCAAAAAGACAGATTAGTCAAAAACATTAACTCAATAGCTCATAAAGAACATAATATTTCACATGGCGAACTATTAGCAAAATATAATTTGATTGGATTTTCCGGAAAAAACACATGTTTATTTGCAAAAAATTATGGTGATATTATAAGCAACGAAGCATATAACAAAAGATTCATAAAGCACTTGAATAAACCTATAGATATGAATTCTATAGCACATAAAATAGTGAGCAAAATTAGCATTATACATTCTGTTCTGTCTAACATTAATGCAAAATATAAAATTGTTGCAAAATCAGATCTAGCGAACCTAAAATCTATGTCTCTCCATATGGATAAAATCTCTCATTCTGTTTTTGATACTATCGGTCATTCAAAAGATTCAAGCAATCATTTGGCTAATCTAGCTAGAGCTGATAAATTAATAGACGATATGCCAGTTTTTGTGCCTCTTACAAAACCATCGCTAACAAGTAAATTCGGACATAGAAAATTAAGCAAAAACAGTAAGATAAAAATGCATTCAGGTATTGATTTAGCTGCAGCAAATAAGTATGCAAATATATATGCTTCAGCCAATGGAGTGGTCGTAGAGATAGCAGCCTCCCCTTCTTATGGTAATTTTATATTGATTGAACATAAGAAAAATTTTAAAACCAGATATGCGCATTTGCACAAATTATTTGTATCTCGAGGTGAGAAAATATTCCAGGGTCAGGTAATTGGTAAACAAGGTTCCACAGGACATTCAACAAATGATCATTTACATTTCGAAATCCTATATCAAAACCACCCAATTGACCCAATGAGTTTCCTAGGAAATGAATATAGCTGTAGAAATCCTCTATAAATGGGTTACCAAGTTGCTTTGATATTCGATATATGCAAGATATTCTTCTTTAACTTCAGTAGGAATATACTTTATTTCTAATGTATCATTAAAATGCTGTACCCAATTTTGCGCTACAGTTCTCAAAGTTGGAGTATGGGCGCAATGCATTTCCCGAGATAAAGTAATAAATTTCGCAGCTTCAAATGCCTCTATATCAATATCTGCTCCACTTTTACATTTAGAATTAATTAAGTATTCCATTTTTTCTTTTTGTGTGCTAGAGCCATGTTTTAATAGATTATCTATTCTACTTAACTCATAAGTCACACCAAGCCAAAAATCAGCTTCATTCTTATCTATACCCATATTGCTAGCAGAAGATGATTGCATGTTTTGTATTCCATCTCTGTGAATTCCCCATAAAATTGGCGCAGCATCTTTAACCCCTAAAGCTACAGCATATGTAGCTGAGTTTTTTGCATTATTATATGCTTCTATTCTTACAGAATCTGGTTCTAAAATATTACTTGCTTGCTTCCAATATTGCTTGGCCCAATCTAAATATGTATGAGGAGAAATCAGATGTTTATGTTCATTGCGATAAACATTAACCTTACTAGTTTTTAGTTGTTCATTTTCATCTACTTCATAAATAGTTTGTAGGGGCGTTGAGCAATTAGAAGATCTTGAACTTGCGTTAGAGCATGTTGACAACCTGCTTTGCATTATTATTTTACCTGCATCCTGTGGAGATAGTTTTTCTCCTGAAGTTCTTTGTATTACAATAGAAGCTGTTCTTTTTATCTCAGCTCCCTTTGATTTATTTGCTGTAGGAGTATATGTAGTACTCTCTTTTACAGATGAATTACTATGTAGCATACGTTTTAAATCATGCCCAATTTTACTCACATATTTACTCAATCTATCAAAACCAAAATGCACTTGTGGTTTTTTATGGACTAGGTGTTGTAATTGCGATGAAGGTAAATTTATTATTTTATTTGCCATATAATATCATCCTATGTTTATTAAGTTTTAATCTCAAATTTCAGAAAACATATATCTCACACCAAAACAGATGGACAGACGAATTTATCTCATGCATATCGATTGGCTTGCAGATTCTTGTAATCCTGTAGAGCTGTCCAAACAAAGCTTGGCATATCAGGGCGTTCCGAAAGATGTAGACCTTGTGTAGGCTTCTCCAAAATAGCGAATCCTTGAAACCATGTATCGACATATTGCTCTTTGTAGTAAGCTGCCCCTGGATCATGTATAGCCCGAGATATCTCTATAAATCTTACCATTTTTGTAACTGGATCAGTCAATTTATTAGTCGCTGATGGATGATATTCTATATTTTGCAAAACATTGCTTTTATCGACATCCTTGCCTAATTTATTAGTAACATTGAACCAAAACATACTTTTAGATCTATTTACATCTATTAAATACTTACCATATTCTCCTTCTCTTTGAAGCACACCCTCTCTATGCATTACCAACAAATCATTTGCTGCATGAACTGAACCTAAAGCAGCGCCATGCTCTGCAGCCTCAATAGCTTTTTCGAAGGCTGCAATTCTTATCATATCAGTATAGTTTGAATCTTTTGCAACCCTTAACTGTTCTTTTGATCTGGACTCAAATATTGCTCTGGAAACCATATTTTTCATAGAGGAATATGCATTTAGCATATTATTTGGTATTGGCTTAAACTCAGGCTCTTCCATTTGTTCAATACCAAACGAAATATTATCATATATTGAGTCTTGGTCTCCTAAATCAGGCGTACTGTCTAATTGACTAACAGTTGATATAGACGCTAGGCTTGGCCTTTGAGAAGCATCACTATTAGCTCCTACACTATCTAGACTAAATGCTGAAGGTCTATTACCAACAACTTGACCATGATCATCAGGCACAGCATATTCTTCAGATCCTCTACGAGATACTTTATCACCAACACCAGATGACCACGCCTCTCTTGTAGGAAATCTAGCTTTTTCAAGAAGCCATTTATGCTTTGGACCTACTAAAGGAGCATCTGATGAATTTCTTTGAGTAGATGAGCTATCAATAGAAGTTTGTGTTGATAGAGTTGTAGTTTGTACTACTAACGTTGTATGTTTTATAACATCAGTACCTTTTTTAGGGACTAAAGCAGTAGTTGGAACGGCTGTTTGCTTTATATTATGACCAGCTTTCTGTTTTACATTAGGTAAAAGCGCACTAATACTTTCTCGAACTTTTTTTAGATATCTAAAAGGGTGAAATCCTCTCTTAACACTTGATTTATGAGCTGGAGCTGGAGCGGAAGTTGGTGCTACTATAGCGGAATTATTAGTCATATTATCCTCCACAAATTATAAGTTTTAAACCTTTATTCAAAAAGCTTATTACTCATATTATAGCAAAAAGTGATAATAAAGTCACTAAAATTCTTAAAAAATTAAGGATGTGTGAATTATTTTGCAATATTTATTGCTGTTAACCTTTTTAAAAGTTAATTGGAATAAGGTTTATTGTTAAGACCTATTATCTGATAAGCGCTAATCAACACAACAAGCAAAGTTCCTATTAATTCAATAAAACTCTGACTTTCTCCAAAGAAAAAATACCCGTAAATATGAACAAATACTACACTCACCACAAAAAATGGCATTACCACTCCAGTTTTCGCCATTCCTAATGATTTAAAAAGCGCCAAAAACTGAATGAATACCATTAATCCAAGCATTAGCAACACAATGTAATTTTTAGCAATATCTAGCTCATAAATACTACCATCGTAAACAGCAACGGCTAACGCAATGAAAAAAGTGAAGAAATTCAAGTAAAATAACTGAGTTGTAGTAGTGTCTGTGACGCTTAATTTCTTTGTGATTATATTGGACAAAGCCCATAAAATAGCACTCATGGCAGCTAACACCCCACCCCAATTAAGTATATCTGAATTAGGGCTTATTATCATACCAGCACCAATAAAACTCAATGCTAAATTAATAATTTGAGTTTTGGTTACAGATTCTTTTAATATGATGTACGAAAATAGACAAGTCAATATTCCATCTGTATAACCCAAGGCAATTACATTTGCTATAGATGTCATAGTTAAAGCATGAAAATACAAAAAATATGCTATCACATTCATTACACTACGAAGAAAATGCCAAAAAATATATTTTGTTTTAAGACTATTACATGAATATATTGAAGATATTATAGTTATAATAGCAGCTACACAGTAATAGCTAGCAATCAAACTACTAAAGGTAAAAGCTGGGGAAGAATATTTTATTGTAGCTAGAACTGAAGCAGCCATAAAACAATTACATACCATCCATAAGATAGCCTGTAAACGCTTATCTGGTGAATATATTTTTTCCAATTTTCTCTATTTTTTGTACATATTCAGATGATAGTCTTCATTACAAGGAGATTTTTTTGTCTCCTTGTAATGAAAGGCTACTATTACATATCTTTTTTAGCTTCCGAGCTACTATCACCCTTAACAGGAGCAGCAGCTGGGATTTCAGGAGTTGCTATCGAAGTAACGTCAGCTGGAGCTGGTGCTTTGCTAGCTTTATCTTCCGCAGGTTTAGTAGGATTTTGTTTCCGCATCTCTGCTATAATAGCTTGTAATTTATCAAGATCTAATAATCCAGGATATAACGTATCATTTATGATAAAAGCAGGAACACCTTGGATTTTAAGATCATTCATGATCATAGCTAGTTTATTCTGAGATTCTTTAATATCCACACTATCAAACTCCGCTTCTATATTAGCAACAGGTAGATTATTTTGTTCCAAAATATGTACTACATCATCTCTTGAAGCTATTTTTTGCTTCATCAAAGCATTATGTACAGGAAGAAATTTATCCGGAAATAGTTTATATAGAGATAGAACTACTTTGGTAATATATTCTGAACTGTCTCCAAGTATTGGATATGGTTTATAAATAATCTTTATATCCTTATCTAGCTCAAGCAATTTATTTATTACAGTGTTAGCAGTCTTACAATAACTACAAGCATAATCAAAAAATACTATAATATTTGTACTACCAGTCCCACCAATTGGAGAAAATTTATCTCCTTCTAATTCAGCTTTTCTTTGTTTCAATATTTCGCTGGTTCTCGCGTTCATTTCATCCATTTTACGTTTATGCATTCTTTCTATTGATTCAATCAACACATCTGGATTATTAAGTATAAAATCCTTTACAATCTTCTCTACATCTTCTTTGACCAAAAGAGCTTTGCCATCTGATTTTGTTTCTACAGATGTAACAATTGCAGGAGTTGAAGTGGTTCTTTTATATGCAACAAACGCTAAAATCAGTACTAGAGTTACTAATAAAATTTTGCCTATACGATCTCTAGATTCCATAAATATTCCTTACTATAGATTAATTAAAACGCCCTATTATCCTCCGACGAAGACACGAGGATTCATTCTATTAATTGTGGATCGGAGTGTCAAGAACTACAATGACGCATCTGTACAATCGATTTATTAAACGTGACCTTTAAACTATAGATCTTGTAGTATATAGGTCAGCAGAAGGATGATATGTTTGTATGAGGCTGAATAATATGGTAAAATTCATTCTAATTATTTCATGGCAAAGAAACCTATGAGGCTACTAACAATAGTTTTTTTCTTAATTTCCTATATAGCATCTAGCTATGGAGAAGAGATTGAAAGAAGTGAACTTGTAGGTGGCCTATATTCCTGGGCACCATATCAATTTATTAAACCTATGGAATCTGGCAACGTAATTACGGGTATGGATATAGGCGTTGCATCAGCTATTGCAAACATTGTAGGAGCAAGAATCAAACTTCAGGAAGTAGCGTGGAAACAACATCAGATAGATCTTGAAGATGGAAAAAGAGATATAGCTTTTGGAGCTACATATACAAAAGAAAGAGCAAAATTTGCATATTTTTCCCTTCCATATCGTTTTGAAGACAACTCGCTTTTCACCACTAAAAACTCAGATAAAAAACTTAAATTTAATGATAGCAAAGAATTTTTATTCGAAGTCAGAAATAAAGATTATCGTCTTGGAGTTACAGAAGGCTACGTATATGCAAATGAATCCATTAACAATTTCATAAAGGACCCTAAAAATCATGATATAATTTTCTTCTCTCCTGATGATTTAGGAAATATCGACGCACTCCTAAAAGGAAAAATTGATGGATTTTTAGCTGATAGAATAGCTGGTGCGGCTTTAATTATTGATAAAAATCTTGGTAATAATATAGACGAGCAAAGACTCAACATAAAAATCCCTGTACATATGATGTTTAGTAAGAAAACCATATCAATTGAAACTGTCGAGAAATTTAATAATGCAATAATGGAATTTATCGCCAGCGATGAATATAAAGCGGTTGTGAAGAAATATCTATATCCAGTATTATTGCTTGAAACAGTAAATGCAAATTGGTTTTTCATAGTTGGTGTAATTGGTACTATTTCCTTTGCTATTTCAGGTCTTGCTATAGCAGCAAGAGAGAATACTACTTTGTTTGGTACATTTATTTTTGCTATGCTTCCATCAGTAGGCGGAGGTATATTGCGAGATATTATGATAAATAAGGGTGAGATAGTAGATATTTTTATACATCCCATCTATATGTACTGCACTCTCATTGTAGTACTTGGTGGTTTTATTTTTGTTAGATTATTCAATATATATAAAAAACGAACAAAAACTGAAGAGCAAGTATATAGATTTTGGGGTAATGTGCTTATAGTATCTGATAGTTTGGGGCAAGCAGCGTTCATAGTTACAGGCGTTGTGGTGGTGGTTATAGAGCATATTACGCCACTATGGTTATGGGCGCCATTTTTTGCATTTATTACAGCGAATGGTGGTAGTATAGCGCGAGATGTAATGCGTAAAGACAGGGTTATAACATGCGTATCTGGTGATATAGGACCAGAAATTTCACTTATTTGGGGATTTTTATTTGGATTGTTTTTAGAACATAGCGCATATAATCCTACTCCTGAGACGATAAAATTAGCTGTATTAGTAGTAATTACTGGTGCTTTCTTCAGTCAATTAATCACTCACTATTTCAAAATTCCTAATATACGTTTTAGACCTTCTCACAATTAGTCATATAGATCTCAGTATCAAGAAATCCATAACATTGTAGGCAAAAGAATTCACAATGGATGGCAAGTCTACATTGTGGTCTCATCACAATGACGATCTAGAACCGAGTTTATGAATTTTACAAGAATTACACCATAACTTTAGGCCTGAAATTAGGATCCACTCTAATCTTCTTCAAACTCAATAATTACCTGCCCCATATTCACCTGATCGCCAGCTTGTACAGAGACTTTTAAAATCTTACCCTCACAGCGACTCGTAATAATATTTTCCATTTTCATAGCAGTTAAAATTGCAAGATCTTGTCCAAGTTTTACTACATCACCCTCTTTAACTTTCACAGCTATTATTTGACCAGTCAGAGGAGCTTTGACTAAATTTAAAAAGTCTTTTTTCTCTTTTATTGGCATCACAGATTCAAGCTCTGAAATACGAGGCGAACGCACATATACATTTGCACTTGTACCAGAATGAGTAAGTCTATAGCCTGTTGGTATATTATCAATCTTTACATTGACCTTTCGTCCATTAACTATACCACCAAAAATCAAACTACCCAAAGTCCAGTTTGTCCTCACATATATACGACCTCTAGTATATCGTATATTATAACCATCACTAACAGACTTTATCATTATAGGAAATAGCTGCCCATCAATATGCACGACCCAACGTGTACCGATTTTACTAGACTGATTTACCATTTGATCTGCTATGCTTGAGCTACGTTTTTGTTCTGCTAGAAATATATTCACAGCAGCAGCTAAAAATACTTCTATAGTTTCTAAAGTTAAATTAGCACCACTAAAACCTTCAGGATATTCTTCGGCAATAAAGTTAGTACTTATATCACCAGCTATAAAACGCGGATTAGTTATGATCGCTTCTAGAAAGCTTATATTATGAGATATGCCACGTATAACAAATGCCCCAAGAGCCGTTTTCATATGCTCTATAGCTTTATCTCGTGTAATATCATATGTACATAGTTTTGCAACCATAGAATCATAGAACATACTAACTTCTGCACCAGCAGCAACACCAGTATCTACTCTTATATTAGGACCTTTTGGTGGTTCATCATATTCTGTAATACGCCCACTAGAAGGAATGAATCCACGTGATGGATCCTCTGAACATATCCTACATTCAAAAGCCCAACCATTCAGCACAACATCCCTTTGTTCCATGGCAAGTGGAAGACCTGCTGCAATTTTTATCATTTCTTCAACAATATCTACACCAGTAACAAGCTCAGTCACAGGATGTTCTACTTGAAGCCTTGTATTCATTTCTAGAAAATAGAAATTTCTGTCTGGATCAACGATAAACTCAACAGTACCTGCAGAATAATATCCAACTTTTTGAGACAACATAGTAACTTGAGCATACATTTTTTGCCTTGTTGCCTCATCAATAAAAGAGCTTGGAGCTTCTTCTATCACTTTCTGATGATGGCGCTGAATTGAACATTCCCTCTCACCCAAACATATCGCATTACCATGCTGATCTGCTAAAAGCTGTATTTCAATATGTCTTGGCTTCTCAATGAATTTTTCAATAAATAACCTACTATCGCTAAAATGGTTACTTGCTTCGCGTCTCGTTGCTTCAAAAGCATCAGCAATAGCATCTACACTATGAACCACTCTCATACCACGACCACCACCACCAGCAGCTGCCTTCACAATAACAGGGAATCCTATAGCTTCAGCTATTTCAGTAGCTTGTGCTACACTTGCAATAGTACCCATATAGCCAGGAACTGTACTAACTCCTGCATCTATAGCATTTTTCTTAGCCTCAATTTTATCACCCATAGCGCGTATAGCATAAGCACTGGGTCCAATTAGCGTTACACCCTCTCTCTTAAGAGCGTTCGCAAATAAGGCATTTTCAGAAAGAAAACCATAACCAGGGTGTACAGCTTGAGCTCCACTGCTTCTTATAGCGCCAATAATATTTTTTATTGATAGATAGCTTTCTGTAGACGGAGCATTTCCAATATAATAAGCTTCATCTGCATATTGTACATGTAACGAATTTGTATCAGCTTCTGAATATACAGCGACAGATTTAATCCCCATTTTCTTAAGGGTACGCATAACCCTTAAGGCTATTTCACCTCTGTTTGCTATTAATACTTTATCAAATAATGGTTTTGTCATTTATTTTACTATAATGGTAAATTATCGTGTTTTTTCCATGGCGTATCTACTTGCTTACTCCGAAGGAAACGCAACGCTTTACAAATATGCCATCTTGTATTTTGTGGCTTGATTATATCATCCAAATATCCTCTTGAAGCCGCTACAAAAGGAGAGGTCACTGTCTCTTTATATTCCTTTATCTTTGCAGCTTTAGCTTCTTTATCATCAGCTAAGTCCTTGAAAATAATTTCTATAGCACCTTCAGCTCCCATCACGGCTATTTCTGCATCTGCCCAAGCAAAATTCATATCACCCTTTAGATGTTTAGAATTCATTACTATATAAGCCCCACCATATGCTTTACGTGTAATAACAGTAATCTTAGGAACAGTAGCTTCAGCATATGCATAAAGCAGTTTAGCGCCATGTTTAATAATGCCATTATATTCCTGATTTGTACCTGGCAAAAACCCTGGCACGTCCACAAGCGTAACTATCGGGATATTAAACGCATCACAAAAACGTATAAATCTCGCTGCTTTCCTAGATGCATCAATATCAAGACACCCCGCCAAATGCATTGGCTGATTCGCAACAAAGCCAGTAGGCCTGCCTTCCAGATACCCAAACCCAATTATTATATTTGCAGCAAAATCAGGCTGTATTTCAAAAAAATACCCTTCATCTACTATACGCTCTACTAACTCCTTCATATCATAAGGTTTATTAGGATTATTGGGAACCAAGGTACTAAGAGACATATCTACTCTATCAGCAGGGTCTTTTGTACTTCTTGAAGATGGGTTATGTTTATTAGATAATGGGATAAAATTTATGAACTCTCTCACGCCTAAAAGCGCTTGTATATCGTTAGCAAATGCAAGATCAGCAACACCGCTCTTGGTAGTATGAACACTAGCACCGCCTAGTTTTTCCTGAGAAACAGTTTCGCCAGTTACTGTACGAACTACCTCTGGGCCAGTTACAAACATGTATGAAGTGTCTTCTACCATAAAAATGAAGTCAGTCAAAGCTGGTGAATATACTGCTCCACCTGCACATGGCCCCATAATTAATGATATTTGTGGTATAACGCCGGAAGCCCTAACATTGCGGGTAAAAATTTCACCATAACCACTTAGTGAATCGACCCCTTCTTGTATACGAGCCCCACCAGAATCATTTATTCCTATTACTGGAGCGCCAACTTCCATAGCAGTATCCAATAATTTACAGATTTTTTTTGCGTGATATTCCCCTAACGAACCGCCAAGTACTGTGAAATCTTGACTATAAACAAATACTAAACGTCCATTTATAGTACCGTGACCAGTAACTACACCATCACCTGGAAAAGCCGTTTCACCCATACCAAAATTATCACAGCGATGTTCCACGAACATCGAAGTTTCTTCGAAACTATCAGGGTCAAGAAGAACTTCTATACGCTCACGCGCTGTTAGTTTGCCCTTTTTATGTTGAGCAGCAATTCTAGCCGACCCACCGCCCATACGCGCTTGTTGATGTTTTTTCTCGAGTAAATCTACCACTTAAGCACCCTTTCTGGTTTGATTTCTCGCGATTATAGAGCATTTTTGAAAAGATGGATAGAAAAAAATCACTTCTATACGGATGACTCTAAAGAAAAATTTATTTCTAACGATTTAGCAATATAGTAAATTCATTTACGTTAGCTGGACAGTTAGATATATCTAAATTTGTTGGATGTTTCTGATCTGTAGATATATTATAACCACTAACCAAAGATTTATTTATATATGTCAGCTCTAATAATCTAGGTATAGCCCCTTCTGAGTTGTTAGTTGCAAAGAATCTGGTGGAACAATCGTTACCATGGACATGAACTAAGATAAAATCTTTATTTAAATTAGATAACAAACGCACTGCTTTATGAACATCTATTTCACTAATAACATGAAGCTCCATTACTATACCTGTTATCTGGCTCGCATATTGAAGAATGTCTTCAAAAACCTGATATTCCGCTCTTTCAATATCCATTTTAATGAATATTTTTTTATTACGCAGATTTAAATTATCTAATTGCTGACTAAAAGACGCAATATTATGTGAAGAAGATTTAGTATCATTTAATGTTTCATCTGTGCCTATGCACTGATTTACAAAGGTAAATTTAGAGCTCTTACTATCTACAGATTCTACGCCGCAATCAAAACCATAAGAAGGTTTGTCATAAATCTCTGAGAATTGATCTTCAAAAGAACTATCTCCAGCTATTCCATAGCCTAACAAGACATCTGCTTCTTTAAAGGCTTTTACAGGCACTACATACCCACCATCACCATCTTTACCATGACGCACTAATTCCAATGACTCTTTTGAAGTATTAGCAGAATATGTAACTAAAAGTGATGCGAGTTTTTCATAATTCTTTTTAACTATGTCAAACATTCCTGAACCCAAATCATCCTTTAGAGTTTTTAATATAGCTACATCACCCCTTAATTTTCTAAAGTGGATTTCAATTGCGCAAATTTTTATAGTAATGATAATGATAGCTACTAAAAAAATAGTAGAACAAAAATAAGAAAAGAACGCTTTAAACATATCTAAAATCTGAGAAGTTAGGGTTAATGGAGTCATTCTAATCAAATATTATAGACTGTCAAATATTTAATTCTCAGGGGATTTTATAATTTTTTTAGCTGACCAAGAAATTAGAACGCATATACTCATACAACATAAGTCTGCTAGCTGGTTCAACACCATTATGAAATATATAACGCTTAAAAAAATACCCAGTTAAATCAAAGGCTGCTTTAATATCAACTACAGATTCTGGCTCAATATCATTTAGTAAGAACCTAGGCAATGTTAGCAATTGTGATGAATACAAGTCCCCGGCTTTTTTAGAAGCCGCTTTGCCAGATTTAGGAGAAATATAAGCTAGATCTTCTGTACTACCTGTAACAGCACATTTTGAGAGATCTAAACTATATCCAACTTCACTAAGAATAGCTAATTCTAGCTTAATATATTCCAATATAGAAACTGAGTTTTGTGTAAGTTTTTCTAAATAAGAATCTATCTTATCAAATAAATTAGGATATTTCTCATGTGGTTTTAAAGCGCTAAAAATTATGCTCAAAATACTATTTAGGAAATATAGCTTAGTTTTTTCAAATAAAATTTTTGCGCTATATGATTTTATAAGCTCACATCTTAAAGTACCAACATGCGTATGAAGTCTAGCAGACCAAGTAAAATCGACTAAATTCCCTATCTGATATATATTACTCCCCTTATTATTGGTAAGGTTTTTCACCACACCGCTATATAGACCATTTTCTTTGGTAAATACTGTAATGATGCCGCTATTCTCTTCTAGCAGTCTCTTTGATACTATAATTCCGTAGTCAGTGATTTGCATCTTTTAGGTACCTTTTACCTCGTCATTGCGAGACGAATTACAGAGCATTATACGGCGTAATTTGTCAAAGCAACCCAGTATATGAGATTGTTGCGTAGCAACGCTTTATTAAAATTAGAATTGCTTCGCAATAAATAAACTACTAGATTGCTTCTGGTCCACAATCCGCAAATGCTCTCTTGTGTACCCTCGCAATGACGCCTTTGTGTTACATTACATTATCCTTCAATAATTCGCAAATCCAAACCATGAATTACTTGCATAAAATGGGGTAAGTCTGTTATTCTAGACTTTTATATATACTAAAAATACTTTATGTCTGGATTTGAGTTAAATAAATTAATCGCATCTATATTGCTTGCAAGCCTTATAGCAATGCTTGTTGGAACATTAGTAAATATACTATATAAGCCTATATTATCACCAGCCCAAAGAGGTTATAAAGTAGCAGTGACAGAGGATTCTGACATAGTAGCTAATAATACAACCCCAGAAACACCTATAGATGTTCCAGCCCTAATGAAGTTAGCTAATGCCGAAGCAGGTAGCAACGTCGCAAAAAAATGCATGGCATGCCACACTCTTGGGAAAGGCGAGCCTCATAAAGTTGGACCTAACCTATGGAACATAGTAGGTGAAACAAAAGGCGTTAGAGAAGGATACAAATTTTCTCCTGCACTAACTGCCAAAGGTGGAAAATGGACTGAAGAAGATTTATTCCATTTCCTACATAAACCAAGATTATTTATACCTGGAACAAAAATGTCCTTTGTTGGTCTGGATAAGCCTCAGGATATAGCAAATGTCATAGAGTTCTTAAAAACACTCACAGGTAATTAGCTTTTCTGCATATTTTTTATATCTTATGCTAGACTTCTTAGATAACCAATTATTTGGGTATTAGTTTTAGGAAGATTAAATACGAGCACCAGAACATAAATATAGCATTTAAGGAACGCAGGAACTAATCTGACGACAAAATAAACCAAAAAAATGAGTTACATAAGAAGTCTATTGAATATTATATAAAACTTATATAATCTGGTACTAGCGGTTATTTTAAGGAAAGAAGATTTATGGCTAAAATTCTCGTTGTAGAAGATAATGAGCTAAATTTAAAACTATTCTGCGACTTATTATCTTTAAAAAAGCACGAAGTGATAACTTCCCAAGAAGGACATGACGCTTTTCAACTAGCGAAAGACCAAAAACCAGATCTAATATTAATGGACATACAGCTTAGCGGGATTTCGGGTACAGATATTGTACATGAATTGAAAGGATCACTTGATACCAAAGCTATTCCTGTTATTGCTGTTACAGCTTTTGCTATGAAACATGATGAGGAAAAAATATTAGCAGAAGGCTGCGACATGTATCTCTCCAAACCATTATCTATAGACCAGCTTTTTGAAGCTATAGACAAATATTTAAAATGACAGCAAATATATTGGTAGTAGATGACCTTGAGCCTAATATTAAGGTTTTGGAAGCAAAATTGCTAAAAGAATACTATGTCGTTTACACAGCAAATAGTGGATTTGCAGCCATTGAAATTCTAAAAAATCATAAAATAGATGTTATTTTGTTAGATTGCATGATGCCTGAACTAGACGGGTTTGAAACATGCAAGAGAATAAAAGCTAATCCAGAGACCACCCATATACCAGTAGTAATTGTCACAGCACTCTATGATATAGAATATAGAATCAAAGGCTTAGAAGCTGGTGCTGACGAATTTCTAACAAAACCTGTAAACGACACAGCTTTATTTGCAAGACTAAAATCCCTATGTCGAATTAAGAGCATAATTGATGAATTAAAGCTACGTAATGCAACAAACACTGAATTAGGACTAAAAACCAAACAACTATCTCAAGATTTTTCTAACAGTAAAATCCTAATAATAAATGATGACATGGTCCAATCAAAGCATATGATAACCATGCTTAATAAACTCACAGCTAATATAAAAATAATTTCTGATGAATCGATGGTAGATTCTCTTCTAAATGAGCAATTTATCCCAGATGCTACTATTATAAGCTGTCAACTTGAAAACACCGATCCTCTAAGATTGCTTTCCTCTCTCAAAACAAATCAATATATAAAAAATTCCTCAATAATGATGCTTGCAGAAGAAGAAAATATGCCAATGGTAATAAAGGCTTTGGACCTTGGAGCTAGCGATTATTTCATAGTGCCAATAGATGCAAATGAGTTAATAGCTCGTATAAAAACGCAGCTAAGGAGGAAATATTATCAAGAATCCCTCAGAACAGAGCTCGAAACTAGCGTAAGCCAAGCAATTAAAGATAGTCTATCAAATTTATATAATAGATGGTATTTCGATGCCCATCTTCCGCATTTGATAGAAAAAGCTACTGAAAGCAGTAAAGATCTTTATGCTTTAATGCTTGATATGGATAATTTTAAAGCTATAAATGATATTCATTTACATGGGGTAGGTGATGAAGTTATTAGATTAATATCAAAAATCTTATCCTCTAATTTCCGCATTACCGATTTAGTTGCGAGATTAGGTGGTGAAGAATTTATTGTAATATTATATGATGTTAATGACGAGTTAGTATTAAGTTTAGCCGAACGTTTAAGAGCATCGATATCCAAATGTATAATTACAGCAAAGCGTTTGAAAGAATTAAAATCGCCATCCATAATTAAATCTGGACTACAGTTTACTGCTTCAATTGGGATCACAAAATTCTTACCAATTGATGATGCACATAGTTTTATCGCAAGATCTGATCAAGCTCTCTACCAAGCTAAACATGCTGGGAGAAATACTGTAAAAATGTTGTGATACGCAAAACATTGGTAGTACGCACTTGTTTCCTTAAGTTGTACGAAAGTGGGAAAAGCGATATAATATAGCTAATAAACCTTTTGTGGATGATGCTTATAAAGGTTATATGATGAGGGTTGTAAAAAACTGCAACATTATCTTCTACATAACAACCTAAGCTGCCTTAGCTTTAGCAACAGAAGTAACTGCGCTTTCAGGGTAGATTCGTGTCCAGACTTTTTCAAAAATCCTTGCCAAACCTCCATTAGCCATTACATTACCACTCGTAACAATTGGGTCTAAAATTGCATTTAGAGCTAAAAGAACAGCAACCATTTCATCACTGAAATTTAAATATGATTGATATATTGGAATCATAATAAAAATAGCACCACCTAACACTGCAGCTGTTGCAAATCTAGCCATTACAAATACCATACTAAATACAAGTAATGTACTTATCTCAGGAGTATGTCCATAAAAATTCTTATATATCATAAAACATACGAAAGCCTGCATAATACAATCCCCTATCTGCTGTATATTGGTAGTAGCAGGAATGATAGCTCTAGCCAAAGCCGGATTCTCAAGATTTTGAGCCACACCCTTAATAGTCCATGGCATTGTAGATAGACTACAACCAGATGTAAGGGATATACCTCCTGCTGGCAATAGATTCTTTATATGCTGCACCATGAGCTTTAGATTAAAACTAGCTCCAACAGCAAAAATCATCAATAAATATAGAGCTACAAAGCCTGTTAAATAAATTATAAGAATGCTATAATGTGCAATCATATTTTCTAACATTCCAGTCTTATATATTTGAGCTATAAATCCTAGTACAAATAATGGGATAAATCTGGCAAAGATTTTTGTCAAAATAAATTCCATTATGGATCTTAATATTTCTAATATTGGTTTTAGATAAGCAGATGGAGAAAGAGCAACATAGCACCCCAAAATAAGACCAGCAAAACTCCCCTTATCTGCCCCCCACCAGGCAGGCTTATAGAAAGGAAGCCGCCATAATGCTGAAAAATTACTATCTAAATTTACAACATCAACACTATCGAATTGCGCACTAACTACAAAACCCGCTCCTAGTCCGTACCATACACTTAAAAAATTTGAACAAACTTCAAATAAAACTAAGGTTAATATAAAAATCGGGGCTTTACGCTCAAAAGAGCTTATAGTATGAGAAATGAATACAAATACTGTAAATGGAAGCATCCATAAAAGCACATCTCTTATGAATATGCTAATTGTATAAAAAGATCTATGAGCTATATCAGGTAAAAATTGAGCTGAAATTGTATATACAGCTATTATGAGTATTGTTTGGACACTTCGATGTTGCAACTGTTGAAATAACATGTTACCTCCCTAAAAAATTACCCCGGAGAGGATCATACCATATTTTTTATGCAAAACTAATATTTTTCTATAAAAAACTTTCAAGGAACAATTGATATCCACCATTAGTTTGCTCTAACATGTTTTTAGGCAACTTATTTCGTAGCTTATTCATACATGACTCAACTGTAGTGGTCTGACTATTTTCAGAATATTTCCATATTTTCTTAAGCAGAAATTCTCGAGAGATAAAAAAATCCTTAGATAGCAAAAGCTCTTTCATAACAGCATTTTCTTTCATAGTTAGATGTAATATTTCTTTTGGAAAAAATATCAAGCTCCGCCTCTCATCATATATATTACCATTGATGATACAAAATAACTTATCATTTGCTATAAATTTATTTATCTCACGAATAAGATCAATAATTCTAAAAGGTTTTTTGAATAATAAACTATGCTTCAATTGATTTGGAGAAAAGGAAATAACATATTTGGAAAAATTTGCAATAAAACTCGCGTCATTATGCCATTTATCAACAATAGTAATAACAGTTTTGTGATATATAGATAGGAATTTCTTAGCTTCAGAAAGATTTTTGATATGAACTAAATCTATCTCGGAATTTTGAATGTTATCTTCCAGAGAACTGTATAATATGTCATCCTCACTTAAAACAACAACATACTTATTCATTTCCAATTTCAGCCTTTGTTAAACCCCATACATAGCTTGCTTCAACCCATCCCTTATAACCCTTGCATTTTAGCTTGCACCATTTATTCTCAACCTTATCTAGATTACAACGTAATCCATTTTCCAATTTCGCTACTATACGAGAATTTTTCTGTGGAGACTTAAGAAGTAAATATGGATCTTTAGATATAATCACAACTGATCTTTTAGGAGAAAGAATGCTAGTATGTATCCACCCCACATAGCCATTAATATCTTCTACTTTCCGCCATTGATCAAATTCTGCAACTACTTTTATAGGCTCTCCACGACTAATAAAAACCCATTCTATAGGGTATGATATACCTGGCCCAGTTCTAGCATTAACATGATTTGATTTTATAGTAGCAAAGCGTGGTAAGGATTTTTCTTTTTCTTCTGCGTAAATGGGATAGGTCAGGAAGAGAAAAAACAGCGCCAACAGACTCCTCATTCTCGTGCTTGACCCGAATACCCATTTACCAGTTTTGGGTCCTGGTGTCAATCCCGAGGATGAAGAGTATCTAAGCATTATCTTTCGCATCAAACAACTCCTCATCAACTTGAGCCGTGACATAATTTCCAGCTCTAAACTGAGATTTCACCCTTGCTATTTCATATTCACTCACATGTAAAGATTTTAGCACCGCGCCTCCAAGCTGCAATCCTGTTTCATAATCTACTGGCACAATTACCGTAGCACCAGCTTCGTATAATTCGGCAGAACGGCTTAAGTCCTTAGTACGTACTATAACCTCTAGCCCTGGGAAATTTGTAGCTATGGATTTAAGAGATTTACGTAGCGTAATATGATTTTCTGTAGCAATAACTACACATAGCGCCCTATTTGCACCTGCAGCTTTCAATGTATCAATTTGCGATATGTCACCTTTAAAAATAGGGTATCTATTCTCTGTTTCTTCTGCTACCAGTTTATCACTGATATCTAGAGCTATATAATGTAGATTCTCAGCTTCTAATACTTTCGCTACCATTTTCCCGACCTGCCCAAAACCAGCAATAATCACATGATTGCTTAAATCGTTCGTACCAGCTTCTATATCTTTCAAAGAAGCACTAGCAGCTCCACCATCTAACAGAGAAGCCAAATACCTACCTAGCGCAGCAAGCAATGGCGTGAGGGCCATAGTGCATGTAACTATTAAGAGCAACATCTTACCCATTTGCGGTTCAATTATTTCATTTTTCATACCAAGATTAAATAAAATAAATGCAAATTCTCCACCTTGAGCTAGCATT
>CAZIGS010000001.1:0-5964 GCA_964538645.1 uncultured Rickettsiaceae bacterium | reverse complement strand
CAGAATGAATAGACACAGATCTATCAAACCCAAATAAAACACAAAGACCTGTGATGATAAGGGTTTTAACGACAATCAAACTTATAGAAAATATTATTATTTTATCCAGCTGTTGATATATTTCTTGCGCATCTATTGTCATTCCAACAGACATAAAAAACAAACCAAGTAGTAATCCTTTAAATGGATGTATACTTTCTTCTGCCTGAGTACGAAATTCGGTTTCTGCAACTAAAATCCCTGCAACGAATGCACCTAGCGCAAGAGATAATCCTAAATATTCTGTACCCCAAGCAGCAGAAAGCACGATTAATAATGTAACAGCTAAAAATAACTCACTTCTTGTTTCGACTTTATCTGAGGAGATGAGTTTGAATAAGGGCCTCAAAAATAGCCTACCCGCAATGAATATCCCTACTAATGCAACTAAAGCTTTAGCAAAAGCAATACCAACTGCTTGCAATATGAGAGTATCATTACCTTTAGCAAGCAATGGGACTATAACAAGCAATGGGACCACAACAAAATCTTGCTGCAAAAGAATAGCTAAGGAAATACGTCCCACTTGAGTAGACTGATTACGAGTTTCTTCTAGCACCTGCAAAACTATTGCTGTAGAGGATAAAGCCAATCCACCACCTATTAGAATCGCAGCACTGGTATCATTTGTAAATAATACTACAGCACCTGAAATAATTATTGCCGTAATCACAACCTGAAGAGACCCTAGACCAAGAACATATTTACGCATTGCTTTTAAACGTTCAAAAGAAAGCTCTAGGCCTATAGCAAATAAAAGGAAAACCACACCAAATTCTGCTAGCATTGATGTTTTATCTGCTGTTACTATTTGAAATCCATGATCGCCTATAGCAGCTCCAGCAACCAAATAGCCCAGCACAGGACTTAGATTGAACCTCTTAAACCCTATTACAACAAATACCGCTGCTGATAATAATATAACAACATTCGGTAACAACTCTACCTTATCCATTCACTTTCCGTATATAAAGATTTTCTACTTTAAACAATCATAATCAATATAAATTGCGAATGCAATGCAAAGAGAGATAATATTCTGTTAATTTGATTATAAGATACTCTACTCCACGACAGCATCGACTTTACCATCATGCATTGTAATGGTTATTCTATCTTTTTTAGTTAAATTGGCACTAGAGCTTACCACTTTATTATTCGATTCAATAATAGCAAAGCCACGTTTTAAAACATTTTTGTAATCTAAAGTTTGCAATAGACTCATTTGTAAATTCAATGAATTAGATTTAGCCGTAATAATCTTATTACTCAATTCCATTATTCTGGTAGAAGCATGACTTATTTGCATTTGTTTCATTTCTAGCATTTTACTTGGATCAGCAATTCTTGAAGACAAAGAGGCTAATTTCATATTTTTTGTTGCAATAATTTGTGGCAATTTATCAAATAATTTAAATGTAAGATAATCTAAATTTTGCTCCTTATGCCGTACTAATTTCATTGGATTTGATACAATATTATCGCAAAGACGTATTATCTTAGTTTTGTGACATATTATTTGCCATAATATATCTTTCATACGATTGAAATACTGACTTACAGTATGTTTTAAATCCACCAATACCGGCACTGCAAATTCTGCAGCAGCAGTAGGGGTTGGAGCTCTAACGTCCGCAACAAAATCTATCAATGTAAAATCAGTCTCATGACCAATAGCCGAAATAACTGGTATCTCTGAATTAGCGACTGCTCGTACCACTATTTCCTCATTGAACCCCCATAGATCCTCAATAGAACCACCACCTCTGGCCACTATTATTACATCTGGCTTTGCGTCTTTATCTAGCCTATTAAAGCCATCTATCGCACCAGATACATCAGATGCGCAATTTTCACCTTGTACCATACATGGCCATATTACTACATGTGTAGGACATCTATCTTCAATCCTATGCAGCATATCTTTTATCACAGCACCAGTTAGCGAAGTGATTATACCAATTTTCTTAGGAAAAAATGGTAGTCTCTTTTTTCTTTGTTTATCAAATAGACCTTCCTGCTCCAGCCTCATCTTACGCTGAAGCAGCATCTGCATTAAAGCACCACTACCAGCTGGCTCAATTTTATCTATACTGAGCTGATATCTAGACTGACCACTATAAGTTGTAAGTCTTCCACTTGCTATTACTTCCATTCCTTCCTCTAAAACAAAAGGAAGTTTTGCAAGAGTTGGTCTCCAACATGTTGCTGATAAAACAGCATCATTATCTTTGAGATTCATGTATCCATGACCGGAGGTGGCAATTTTTAATCCAGATATCTCACCCCTGATTCTTACATAGCCACATTCAAGTTCTATAAGGCTTTTTATCTTTTGAGAAATCTCACTTACAGTATATTCAGGTATCGTAGGAGTAAAATTAGCTTGTATGGACATGGTTTTAATTGGATTTTCAGAGAATTATTTATTATAGTTATCAAGTTTCCACCAACTGTAAAGTTACTCTAAATGCGCATTATATGCAATATTATAATTTTCATCTTTTCATTGTTAGTTTTCAAAACTACATTTGCAGAAGAGAAATTTTTATTTGCTGACAAAGTAGAATATAATGCGGAAGAAAAATATGCGGAAGCAGTAGGACATGTTCGTATCGTTATGGATAAATATATAGTCCATGCAGACAGAGTATTTTACGACATAGCAAAAGACGAAGTATGGGGATATGGGAATGTAACAGCCTTTAGCAATAATGATCAAATAGCAATAGGTGATGCTGTATTACTTAAAGATCACGCAAAGCAAATTATTGTTTCCTCTTTTATCTTATATTTCAAAACCAGTGATGCAGTTATTGCCGCAGCTCTAGCAAAACAGCACGAAAACGGCAACTCATCTCTAAGAAAAGCTACTTTTACCTCCTGCCCCACTTGCAACTCTAAAAAACCCTTATGGCAAATATCAGCTCAAAAAGCTAATATTTTACGAGATAAATACAGAGTAGTTTATAAAAATATGTTTTTTCAAATATATGGAGTCCCAGTAGCATTTTTTCCTGTCTTCTCTCACTCTATTCCAGGCGCTCCACCAAAATCAGGTATATTAATGCCTGATATCAAAGGAAAAAAACTCGGTATCCCAGTATATTTCCGGCCTAAAAATAATATAGACGCTACTATTATTCCAAGATATAGCAAAAAAACTTTCGTCTATGAAGGGGAATTCAGGCATTTACTAAAACCTGGGTCTTATAAATTCAACGGAAATATAACTGCTAACAAAAAAAATGTGGCTGTTATCAAAAATGGAAAAGTAGATTCATATAAAAAAATGCATCGTTATAATTTTTCTGGCAGCGGAGATTTTAAAAATAGCGATATACATTATGGATTCAATGTTAACAGAGTATCAGATAGTGGCTTCCTAAAAGAATATTATCAAAGACATGACCCTTTCTTAACATCAAATATATACGGTTATAAAGTCGAGAAAGCGGATTTCATAGAAGTAAATAATATAGCATTACAGGGACTAGGTCCTAATGATAGTATTGGTAGAGATCCACGGGTAATTCCAGAAGTTAATTTTAGATATATAGTACCTTTACCAGAACTAGGAGATAGCAATTTAAAAATAGATAATTATACCTCAAACTATTCAACAGATGCTTTAGGCAAAATTACAAGAACAATTTGGGAAATAAATTTCTATAATTCTCACATTACAGATACAGGACATATATTAGGATTTGAATTATATGATAGAAGTGATCTGTACCATATAGATATAGATCATGGATATGAAAATAAACAATATACTGTAGGACGTACAATTCCAGAATTTAGAACATCCATTAGATATCCTTGGGTTGGTAAAGTGAACGAAAGTACATTTGTATTAGAACCAATAACATTATTAGCTTTCGGTAAAAAACATGCACCAAATCCTAAAAAATTCCATTTTGTTGATTCAGAGAGTTATGATTTTGATGATAGTAATTTCCTGAGATACAACAGATATAATGGATATGATTTTCATGAATATGGAAATAGAATTACCTATGGTGCAAATTCATATTTGGACATGAAAAATGGATATAAAATTGGAATGTTTTTAGGACAATATCAACAACTGTCTCACAACACCAATAATAAACCAGATATTGTAGGTAAAGCATCCATGAATTTTCAAGATCAACTGGAGTTATATTACAGATTTCGTAAGCACCCAAAGCATTTTAGATCCGTATTTGATGAATTAGGCTTATGGTATAATGACGGTGATGTAAGTTTAAATGGTGGGTTTATCAATTTACATGATGTGCATTTAGATAATTTGCGTAAAATTCGTCAAGTATATTTTGATAGCGGATATCAATATAATGACTATTGGAACTTTGGCCTAGGCACAAGGGTTGACGTCACAAAAACAAAACCTAGACAACTAACACGAAGTATGAGAGTGACATATAAAGGAGATTGTGTTAGTATATCGACGACTATAAGTAGAGACTTTACTTCAGATAGTGTGAGAGCAATCAAAAAAACCGATGATTGGAGCTTTACAATAGGACTAAAAACTTTGAATATGTAATATGTATGTAGGAGCCTTATGAATAAAATATTATTAGTTATATTAAATATTATATTTCTTTTTTGCGCTAATGTAGCATTAGCAGACAGGATAGTTGCAATAGTCGAAGATACATCTATTACATCTTCACAATTGGAGCAAAGAAAAAAACTATTAGCATATTTTAATGGTGTAAAAACTTCATCAACAGAACAAGAAACAGCATATACTAAGTTAGTTCTACAGTCGATGATAGATGATCAAGTATTATTAGAATACTCAAAAACTATGGGAATGGTAGTCCTTCCAAAAGAAATTGATCTATTTATTAGCAATATAGAGAAAAACGCAAAATTACAGCCAGGTGGGCTTACTAAACATATAGTCAATGCTTTAAATATTCCAGTAGAAGAATTACGAGATAAAATAAAGGTAGAAATACTACGCTCCAAAATTGTGAGAGAAGCATTATCTCGGAATGTCAGCATATCTGAAGGAGAGGTAGAGTCTATGGTACTTGCAACTAATTTCAGAGATGCAAAATTAAAATTGCAAATTTTTACAGCAAAAAATGATAATGAACGCACTGCTAAATTCATGTCCAAATTACCATCAAGAATAAAAAACTGCAAGAGTGTAAAATATATGAAATATAAGCGTTTCGCTGATTTTACAGAAATAGACACGAAATTGACTGAATTATCCACTCCTATACAATCATTAGTAAAAGATCTAGAAGTAGGTCAAGCAAGTGATGTCATAGAGGATGGCCCACTACGTGTAGTCGTAGTATGTGAAAAAACTTTAGAACAATTCACCCCTCAAGATAGCAACTCTGTAGCTAATTTTTTAGGCAACAAAAAACTACAACTCAAAGCGCAGAAGTTTTTCCAAGATTTACGTAAGAAGGCATATGTTAAAGTGATGATGTAACACCTCATCCATTATCCTCTGGCCCAGACCCGAGGAACCATAACATTACTTGTTGTTATTATACTCTAACTATTATGTACACTCTGGTCTGGGCCAGAGGATGACGGTCTGAATATGCCAGAATTCAAAATAATTTCACCATATAAACCAGCTGGAGATCAGCCTAAAGCTATTGATAAATTAATAGAGGGTATTGATGCTGGAAAAAAGAATCAGGTACTACTAGGTATCACCGGTTCTGGTAAAACATTTACCATGGCCAATGTAATAGAAAGAACTCAGCGCCCTTCTTTAATTATGGCGCATAATAAAACCTTAGCTGCTCAAATTTATTCTGAGCTTAAAGAAATATTCCCAGAAAATGCCGTTGAATATTTTGTCTCTTATTATGATTATTACCAGCCAGAAGCATATGTTCCACGTACAGATACTTTCATTGAAAAAGATGCCTCAATTAA